>JAAYRX010000117.1 GCA_012518535.1 Clostridiales bacterium
ATACACAGTCAGTAAATCTTATCATTATTTTCGATAGCCAGTGGGTTAACTCCTCCACGGTTTTAAAGCTGTGGATGGTACTTAAGTATTTATAGTTGAGTCCGAATATCTCCTCTACATCGGCACCACCCTCAACCGCTGCCCTGGACAGAAGAACTATCAATTCCAGGATTCTGGCTTTTATGGTATCAAAATCTCCGCCGCTGGAGAAGAATATATGTCCCAATATTTCGTTTAATATAGTTTGGGAACCCCTTTTATCACCGGCGGCTATACAGGATAAAAGCTCTTTCTCCTTTTCAAAGGGGTACTCCGTGCTATCCCCTTGATCCCCGGATACAGCCTTAATGGAATGTATGTACTCAGATATATCGGATTGGTAATTAAAAATTTCCGCCTGATTAAGGTATTGCAGGTATTCCGCATCGGATATATGGGAAGCCACTATGAATAAAAGCTCCGACAGGCTGGTAACCCTGTCCGGGGGTATAACCGGGATATGCTTTATATTCTCCTTCAGCCTTCCCAGGTGCTCCTTTTTAATACGGTTTTTCAGCAGGAGATCCTCTATTAGAAATTCCTCCGGTGCCATCATTAGCGTAGGTCCACATAGCAAATACCCTCTAACCATCCCTCCGGACGAAATGGGCGAGGCCCAATGTGCCAGACCCAAGGGACAGAAGAAAATATACCGGCCCCCGAACCTTTCGGATTGATAGCCACCATACAGATGAACCTTATCGCAGTAATTCTTATCTGTATCTAAAATATCCCGGACCTCACTGCAGAATTCACAACAGAGCCCGCTATAACCAACACCATATAGGGGCTTGCCCCTGCTGTCTATAATACTTATTCCTACCCCTGCAACCCGGCTGTAATGCCCTATGGCCTCTTTCACCAGATCCATATTTAGCCCGACATCATCCCCTATTTCTTCCGTGCTCATCCAAAAAGCCATGGTATCACACTCTCCGCGTATCTAAAAGCCTGTTTTTTTATCAGACAACCCTATTATATTGGATTTCCTAATATAAGTAAATAGACGATGTGGGCACTATTACTATCATGATACCATTCTTTTCTCCCCTGGGTATTGGAGAATCTTAATATATTTTGTATTTTATCACTTTGTCCGCGGAGACGAATTTTATGGGCTAAAATACATGGCATTTACATATTCGTCCTGGAACTCCAAGGCAGAGGACAGTTCCACATACTCCGCCATATCACTGATATAACCAGCCCGCACAAATTCTTCGGCGGATAATAGGGATAGCATAGCCCCTGTTCCTGCTCCGTTGCCTATAGGGATAATCCGATCTTGTAGCTCTTGGGGTATAAGACCTATTCTGGCAGCATTTCTCTTATCTATATAGCTCCCAAATCCTCCCGCCAGGTAGAGCATGGCAACATCCTCCACTTTTTTGCCCATCCTTTGGATAAGCACCTTTATACCCGCTGCAATAGCAGCCTTGGCCAGCTGGATCTCCCTGATATCCTTTTGGGTTATAAGGATAGAATCCCCTGTAGAGCTGGATTTGGCATCCACCAATACAAAAGCCCCCTGTCCGTCTAACTCTACCAGCCTATGGGATAGGCCTCTTCCAAGGTCGGATTCTATCTCGTCCTCTTCCAACAATCTGCCGGTTTCGTCCACAAGACCCACATCCAATAGGGATGCCAGGGCATCGACTATTCCCGAACCGCAGATGCCTATAGGTGCCTCATCCCCGATAGTGGTATACTTAAGTTCACCGTTCTCCAGCCTAATAGTGTTTATGGCCCCTCTAATCCCACCCATTCCATGACGGATGTTGGCCCCCTCAAAGGCCGGTCCCGCAGCGGTAGAACAGCATACCATTCTATCCCTGTTCCCCAAAACGATCTCACCATTGGTTCCGATATCTATAATCAGGCTTAGATCATCTCCCCTATCCAAACCCGCTGCCAGAATTCCCGCAACCACATCTGCGCCAACATATCCGGATATATGGGGGAGCATAAATATTCTGGTAGCCTTTCCCAGTTTTAGGCCCAGTTCATGGGCCGGATAGACTACCCCTTGAGTAAGGACCGGTGTAAATGGGGTGGATGCAATATGTTGAGGGGTGACTCCCATAAAGAGATGTCCCATAATGGTATTTCCGGCTATTACCACATTGTAAATATAGTCCAGGGAAATATTGTTTCTGTGGGCCAACTCCTTTATCAGCCCTGATATTTGGTCTACAATGCCCCTTCTCAATCCGGCAAGTCCGTCTTCATTTTCCATAGCGTACTGGATTCTGGAAATTACATCCCCGCCATAGGGTCTTTGGGCGTTAAGTCCCGAAATTGTGTCTACCTGATGTCCCGTTTTTAAGTCCATTAGGTAACAGACCACAGTGGTGGTCCCTATATCTATTGCTACACCATATAAATGTCCTGTTGTATCTCCCTTTTCCACATTGAGAACACCGTTTCCATCATAGACAAGGGTCAACTTGTAATTTGAATCCCTGATAAGTCCGGGAAGTTCCCTCATTAGCTCAATAGTGATGTCCGGTGCCTCTTCCATCCCCACGGCAGCCGTCAGCCTATTCAGGTCGTCCCTTTGATCCTCCACAGTGGGCAAATCCAATTGGACAAATCTCTTATTAATCCGGGGTGAGATATCCACGGAGTATTCTATACCCGTGGACATGATCTGGGCTCCCTCCACATAGCTTTTTACGGCTACTTCCACATCTCCAATCACCTTGGTCATACAGGCTAACCGATATCCCTCAGCCCTTTCCTTATCGGACAAGTATCTGGACTCATCCTGACTAATCTCCGAAACCTGACCCCTTAATATAATAACTTTACATTTCCCACAGATGCCCTTTCCCCCGCAGGGTGCATCAATATAGATATTTCCCTTATGAAAAACATCCATTAGGGTACTGCCCTTTGAACAGATCAAGTTCTCTCCTCTTTCATGGGATATGACCGTTACGGTACACTTACCCCCATCCATCACTACCCCGCCTTTCCGTCTACTCCCATTTTAAACCGCCTATAGCTCTGGCCGTTACTATGGTCTCCAATAATATTTCCCTGGTTATGCCAGTTTGATTTTGGTCCTCCTGACCTGGCATATCGGATGGATAAACATTTATCTCTGTATTATGCTCCTTGAATTCTACAAATATATCGTAAAAAGCGGCCCCCTTTGCTATGACAAGATCCCTTGCCACGGCTTCGGCTTCCTCCCGAGCCCATTCCTTGGCCTTCTCATAATCCTCAAACTGCATTTTCTTTCTTGAAGAGAAGCAATCGTAGATACCTACCCCTGTCATGGCATATCTGGGCTTAATTATCACACTCTCTTCGACGGATATACTCCCTGTGATTGCGCCGATGGCATTGGCTATTGGGGCATGCCCCTCAATAATACATTGGGTATTTAAAGATGCTGCTACATCGGGCAGGTATACATGTATGGGGGCTCCTATTCCCACTAATGAAAAATCTGTGGATAGATCCAAAGATATATATGGATTGCTATCCCTACGGATCCCCTTGAATCCTAAAAGGAGCACCTTTTCCAATTCCGGGCTAATGGCCTCGTCCGAAATGGACGGAGTCTTCTCCAAATTTCCCCTTCTCATAAGCTCCTTGACTATACTAAGATACAGCTGGGATTTTATCATATTATTGACTTCATGGGTGAGCTCATCTAAGCCCATCCCCAGGCGCCTGGCCAAGATCTCTGCACCCAGACGGGCAGCCCTTGTATCCCAGCCGGTGAAATCACCTGTAATGTGCATGATGTCCGTAGGGGTAAGCCCGCTTCTCATTATTATACCTAACTGTTCCAATCTATCAAGCTTTAGGGTGTAGATGGAATCTCCTACCGCCTCTGCCAGTCTTTCAAGGCTCAAGGGCCCCCCCTTAAGTACCTCTACTATATCCCTCTCTTCCGAAGTAAAATCACCGTCCTCCGGTAAATCCCACACCCTGTAGAAAAATTGGCATAGGGATCTGGTATGAATCCTATTTTCCCTGTGTAATAGGCTTATTTGCTCTAAAGCCTCCGGCCATTTCCATGCCAGCCAGGATAGGGGAGCGGCTCTTCTGGGTCCTAAAACCAGTTTATCCCTGGAGTCAAAGTCTATAAGGCTATCCCCACCCATTCCCATGGTTGTAATATCCACGGATCTTACAGCGGTATTAAAGTTGCCTACCTTTGCCCCCTCCTGGCTCAGAAGCGGTCTTCCGTCCTTTATTATGGCCAGGTCACTGGTAGTACCACCCATATCAACAACTATACAATTTTGCTTTCCGCTTATATTAACCCCGCCAATAACGCTGGCAGCCGGACCGGAAAGCAAGGTTTCCACGGGTCTTTCCTTTACAAATTCTTCGGACATTATGCTTCCGTCCCCGCATACTATAGCCAATGGCGCACTTATGCCCCTTTCCTTCAGGGCAACCTTTACCGCATCAATAAATTCGTCAATCAGTGGAATCAACCTGGCATTTAACAGTGCAGTGGCCCCCCGCTTCAGAAAATTTAGCTGGCTGGACAGCTCATGTCCACATACCACCGGTAATCCCGTCGCCTCGCCTATAAGGGATTTTGCCTTTTGCTCAAATTCAGGATTTCGGATGCCCCACATCTGCACCACAGCAAAGGCATCGACCTTTCCTGTAAGTCTTTTTATCCTTCCCATTAGCTCATCCCAATCCGGTTCTGCTATAACCTCTCCTCGAGAATCGTGCCCACCTGCAAGGAATATAATATCGTCTATAGCTGGTAAACCGTATTGGGATCCATTCTTAGCCACCACATCCCTATCGCAACCTATTAAGATAAGCTTTGCCCTGCTACCCTTATCCTCTACACAGGCGTTGGTTGCCAGGGTGGTGGATAAGGATACCATGCCCACCCTTTCCAACAGATCCCTGGGCATCTGATCCAGAACAGCCATAATGCCCAGTTTTAAATCCTCTTTGATAGTTACGGCCTTGGCACCCTTTATCACTCTACTCCTGTTAAAATCATAGATTACACCATCGGTATAGGTGCCCCCTGTGTCTATTCCCAATCCTAATTTCACGCTGTCACCTCTACGAATGTATCATTATTATAGGTACAAAATCCTCTACTTAATTACTAAACTTTTTACTAGTCAGACATTTGTCATTAATGGCTATTGACCGCTACTTAACATCTTAAGAGTAAC
>JAAYRX010000118.1 GCA_012518535.1 Clostridiales bacterium
ATGCCTATGACCTTACCAGGGCTGTGAGGAGGATCCAGGAATTTGCCAACGAGGATCTGTCCAACTGGTATATCCGTCGATCCAGGAGAAGATTCTGGGAATCCGAACTGACCGAGGATAAGAAGGCGGTATACAACACCACCTATGAGATATTGGTAGGGCTTTCCCAGATGATAGCCCCCTTCGCTCCCTTTATATCCGAGGAGATATTCACCAATCTAACCGGAGAGGAATCCGTTCACCTCAGCTACTTCCCCAGGATGAATATGGAGTTAATAGACGAAAGGGTAGAAGAAAGGATGGATCTGGTAAGGAGTCTGGTGACTCTGGGCCGTTCTGCCAGGGAATCAGCCCGGATCAAGGTACGTCAGCCCCTTAAGGAGATCTATATCGACGGTAAGTATCATGATCTAATCTCGGATCTGGTGCCCCTGATCAAGGAGGAACTGAATATAAAGGAAGTGGTGTTTGCCGATAACCTGAATCAATATATGGACTTTACCATAAAGCCCAACTTCAGGGTACTGGGACCGGTACTGGGCTCTAAGATCAGGGATTTCCAAAAAGCCTTATCCGAATTGGATACCGCAGTGGTTGCACCCATGCTGGAGGAGGGTAAGGGCTATACTCTTGACCTTGCCGGGGAACCCTTTGAAATAAACAGTGAAAATGTCTTGATTACCATTACAGCCAAGGAAGGGTTTAACGTGGTCATGGAGAATAATCTTTTTGTCATCCTGGATACTGCCATTACCCCTGAACTGAGGGATGAGGGATATGCAAGGGAATTCATCTCCAAAGTCCAACAGATGAGAAAGAACAATGACTACGAGGTAACGGATAATATCCGCATCTACTTTGATGGGGACGATGAGATTGCAAACGCCGTTAACTACTATGAGGACTATATCAATAACGAAACTTTGGCCTTAAGCATTGAAAGGGTAACGGATCCGGCCATGGAGAAGGTTGACCTTAATGACCATGACACCGGAATCAGGATAGAAAGAGTATAATTGAATAAGACAGTTCGTAACCATCCTGTCTTAAAACAAAACTAAGGAGACTGATACCCCATGGGTGGCTTGTGTCGCCTTTGGGGTATTTTTTATGGTGGAGATGGCTTAAACATCTCCCCTATCCTAATAATAGAATGTGTTACCTTTGGTAAAGTAACTACTTGAGATATTAAAAGAAAGGATAAGAAAAACTTATGAAAATCCCATGGGAAAGAAGAAAAACCAGATTAATAGTGGAGGCTGCCGTCTTAGGGGCTATCTACGTCGCCATAACCATCCTGCTGGCACCTATCAGCTACGGACAGATTCAGGTCAGGGTGGCAGAAGCCCTGACGGTTTTACCATATCTGACACCATCGGCTGTACCCGGGCTCTTTGTCGGATGCATTATAGCCAACATATATCAAGGAAATCTTATGGATATAATATTTGGCAGTCTTGCCTCCCTCATAGCCGCTGTTCTTTCACGAAAGATGCCGAAATCCTGGCTGGTTCCCCTACCGCCGGTAATTGTTAATGGCCTGGTCATTGGATGGGTCCTTCACGTTGTGGAAGGGCTACCATATTGGCTGACCGTTGGCACCGTAACCTTGGGTCAGGTGGCTGCCTGCTATGGCCTGGGTTATCCGCTACTATTGGTGCTGCAGAAGTATAAGCATAAGATCTTTGGAACTGACAGCTAGGAGTGTTTACTGTATAGTTTAATAATGATACTATATGGTTATAAACCGGTGTGTAAAAGGGCCGGTGAAAGGCTTATTCTTAATTTATCAGAACCAAAGGGAGCTGGAACCAAGATAACGTGATTATAGGAGGATTATTGTGGATAATACCAGGATAGGGGATTTTGAGGTAGGCAAAATAACCCAGGGTTTTTTTATGATAAAATCGTCTACTGTCAGGATGACTACTACAAATAGCGAATATATGGATTTTATACTAGCGGACAAGACCGGTGAGGTAAACGCAAAATGGTGGGAATATAAAAAGGAGCTGGGGGATAATTTTGCAGTCGGCACCCTGGTAAAGGTCAGGGGCATGGTAACGGAATGGCAGGGCAGGCTTCAGTTCAGGGTGGACAGGATCAGGCTCATAGAACCACGGGATGGGGTTAACCCGGAGGATTTTGTACAGACCGCCCCGATGAAGCCCGAGGACATGCTGGGCAAGGTGCTCCAATACGTCATAAAGATAGGCAACAGGGATATAAAGGAGATTGTGAGCCGGGCATTAAATGAAAAGAAGGAAAAGCTCATGCATTATCCAGCCGCAATGAAAAATCACCATTCCATTCGCTCCGGCCTTCTATATCATATACTCACCATGCTATCCCTGGCTGAAAGGGTATGCCAGGTATACCCCCATCTGGACAGGGATCTTCTATACGGAGGGATCATACTCCACGACCTGGAGAAGATAAACGAAATGGACTCCAACGAGCTGGGGGTTGTGTCGGGCTATACCATGGAGGGGATGCTATTGGGTCATATAGTCCAAGGTATAAAGACCATAGAGAGGATTGGCAGGCAGGTGGACGCAGATCCGGAGATAGTCATTTTGCTCCAGCATATGCTACTGTCCCATCATTATGAACCGGAGTTTGGGAGCCCCAAAAGGCCCATGATACCGGAAGGGGAAATACTGCATTATCTGGATGTCATCGATGCCAGGATGTATGATATGCAGAAGGAACTGGAGGCCGTTGAAGAAGGGCAGTTTTCTGACAGGGTATGGGTTCTACATAATAGACAGCTGTACAAATATGGGAAAGCGGATGACGAGAACAAGGTAATTGGGGCAGAGGGCTAAAAGGCAGGACAAAGGAGCACTTCCCGGGATGAAATCTTCTTATAGATTTTACTCCTTAGATAAATCTAAAGATGGAAGGAGAAGCCATAATGGAGGATAGCAATAGGTATTTTAACATCTTTCCCAGAATTGTGGTTGAAGGGAAAGAATCCGTAATCAGGGTTGAGCCCTTGTATCGTCATAAGAGGGTTAGGAAAGATGCCAGGTATGAACTGGTGCATAGTCCCATGGAATCCAGGGGGTTTTATGAAACCGGCGACCATAAAAGGGTGAAGGAGATTACCTCCTCTGGTGACCATTTGGAATTTTCACTGGTGTTTGAAGCCGAGCAGGAGCACCGTATAGAAATTCGTGAAATTTTGGATGGAGAACAGAGGACATATTGTAAATTCAGCATATACTCCCTCAAGGGTGATCTTTATACCCTGAGACCTTACAAGGGGGATCTACATATGCACAGCAGCTGTTCCGACGGGCGGGAGGCCCCTGCCTATGTTGCCGGCGCATGCAGAAGGATTGGCCTGGATTTTATGGCCCTTACCGACCATGGACAATATAATCCATCCCTCGAGGCCCAGGGGGCATACAAGGATCTGCCAATAGATCTCAGAATATTTCCGGGTGAGGAGATACATCCGCCGGATAATTATGTACATATGATAAACTTCGGTGGAGATTTTAGCGTAAATGATCTCATTAATAACTATAGGGATGACTATTTCAGGGAAGTTCGTGAAATAATGCAGGAGGAAGAGGCGGATTTGCCGGAGAAGGAGCAATACATATATGCATCATGCAAATGGTGTTTTGAAAAGATCCGCCAGGGTGGAGGCCTGGGGATTTACTGCCATCCTTATTGGGTCTATGACAACATGTACAACGTCTCTGCCGGACTTCACAACTATATTTACAGCCATAAGCCCTTTGATGCCTATGAGGTCATAGGTGGTTTTCATCTTCACGAGGCTGAATCCAACCATCTCCAGGTCGCCTATTACCAGGAGGAAAGGGCCAGGGGAAAGGATATGCCCATAGTGGGGGTTTCGGATGCCCATGGCTGTGATACAGGCGAACTGTTTGGATGGTATTACACCGTTGTCCTGTCGCCGGATTTGGAGCTGTCAAATCTGATTGAAGGCATCAAGGGCCTGAAAAGCGTAGCCGTAGAAGCCCTTCCGGGGAATCCGGTCCGGGTATATGGGCCCTATAGATTGGTTAAGTATGTTCTTTTCCTGATCAGGGAGGTATTCCCGATTCATGACGAATTATGCTATGAAGAGGGAAGGCTTATGCTGGAGCATATAGCAGGTAATGAGAGTGCGGCTAAAATCCTGGCAGAGTATAGGGGCCGCGTAGCAAAAAGGATGGATAGGTTCTGGAGTTAATTGTTATTTTAGACGGTAACAAATAGGGGGGGCGAACTTTATGATCGGTTATGGTGATTCTATAAAAGGCCTGAATGATGCCAGCCGTGATATCAGGATCAGCAGTCTGAAAAGGCTCAAAGAAGGAATGGATCAGGGTAAGATACCATATCCCAAGGGAATGGGTTACATTAACAACCACATACATACCACCTATTCCTTTTCACCCTATTCACCCAGCAAAGCCATTTGGATGGCTGTTAATGCAGGCCTGGCCACGGCGGGAATAATGGATCATGATACCATTTCGGGGGCTGAGGAGTTTATAGAGGCAGGCAGAATAATGGGAATGGCAACCACCATTGGAATAGAGTGCAGGGTAGATTTTTCAAAAACCCCTATCGGGGGCAGGCGGATAAACAATCCAGATCAGGACGGTATAGCCTATATTGCCCTTCACGGCATTCCCCATACCCAGATTCAGAAGGTGAAGGATTTCTTTGCCCCCTATACTGTCGAAAGGAACAGGAGAAACAGGGGTATGACCCAAAATATCAACCGTATATTTAAGCCCTTTGGCATAGAGTTGGACTTTTTCAGGGATATAGTGCCCATATCCCAACATAGGGACGGGGGAAGTATCACCGAAAGGCACCTTCTCTTCGCCCTATCTAAAAAACTGGTCCAGGCTTTTGGCAAGGGACAGGGATTGGTGGATTTCCTGATCCATAAGATGGACATAGAGATAAAGCCTTCCACGCTGGAGCATCTTTTGGACAAGGACAATGTATTCTATGAATACGATCTTTTGGGTCTGTTAAAGAGTGACCTGGTAGAAAAAATATATATCGATGCTACTGACGAATGCCCGGATGTGAGGGAAGTTATCTCCCTCTCTAGGAATATCGGTGCCATATCCGCCTATGCCTACCTGGGCGATGTGGGGGATTCTGTGACAGGGGATAAAAGGACCCAGAAATTCGAGGACGATTATTTGGTGCTCTTGTTTGAAGTCATAAAGGATTTGGGCTTTGACGCTGTTACCTATATGCCTACTAGGAATACTATGGAACAGCTGATAAGTATAAAGGATCTGTGCCTGGAGTATGATCTTTTTGAGATAAGCGGCGAGGATATAAATTCACCCCGCCAGTCCTTTGTGTGCAAGGCCTTAGACAACCCGATTTTTGAGAACCTGTTTGATTCAACCTGGGCGCTTATCGGTCATGAAATAGCTGCCACCGGGGATCTTTCCAGTGGGATGTTCACCAGGGATACAATAAGGAAATATCCGAACTTGCAGGAACGCATAGCCGTATATAAGAAGATAGGGATGGAAGGGAGGTAAGGATCCTCCCTATTCTCCACCCAGCTCCTCGGCTACCTGTTCCGCATAATCGGGAATTTTGCGCATTATGTCTCCCAAGGGATCATCCTGTCCCACGGTGGAGAGTTTTAATGCATGTAATATGGGACAGAACCTGCTGATGCCGGTAGCGATTTTCATAGCTCCCAAGCTTGTCATAAACATGGAGGACTTAATTACTCCTGCTCCCAACAGGTAAAATCCTATGAAAAGCCGTATATGTGAGTCAAAAGTTCCTACATTTTCTTTCATAAATTCATCCCCTCAATAGTTTAGTATTAACAGTATAGTGAGTCATCGGCTGTATGCCCTTCTTTATTCTTCCCCTTAAAATAAAAAACATGTAGAATGGCCTGGGTTCATCTATTTCATCCGTATTCCTATCAATAATCCATCTTTTGTTGTATAATATTGTATAAGGCATATAGAATTTCAATAGCAGATAGGGGTGGGGTATATGGAACCAATCATTAGGACCGTTGATCTATGCAGGGATTTTCCATCGGGTAGAGAAATTGTACATGCGCTTAAAAAGGTGAACATATCGATAAAACCTGGAGCACTGACCATCTTAAGGGGACGGTCGGGTTCCGGCAAGACGACCCTTATCAATCTATTGGGAGCTTTGGATTATCCCACAAGTGGGGATATATATTTAATGGATCAAAAAATATCCGATCTATCCGAAAGGAAGCGGGATGAGATCCGACGTACCGGAATGGGTTTCGTATTTCAATCCGTAGCCCTGATCGGCTTGATGTCAGCATATGAGAATGTAGAATTTGCCCTGAGGATAGCAGGCTATGACAAGAAGAAACGGAAGGAGCGGGCTGAAGAATGCCTTGATTTTGTGGGTCTGGCAAATCGAATGACTCACAGACCTCATGAGCTGTCCGGCGGTGAGCAGCAGAGGGTGGCAATTGCCAGGGCTATTGCCCATAATCCAAAAGTATTGTTTGCAGATGAACCGACCGCTGAACTGGATACCCAGATGGGTCTGCAAGTGTTGAAGGTGTTTCGTGATCTGGTAACCAAGGAGAAACTAACCGTGGTAATGACCACCCATGATCCCAACATGATGGAGCTGGCAGATCATGTCTATACCCTGGAGGACGGGGAGATAGTTGAAATAATATAGCCAAGGCAGGTAGAGGGAGTGAGCATAGATGATCGTATGTGAGAATCTGGTTAAGATATATAAGACCAATGATATCGAAGTTGTGGCTCTACAGGGCCTGGATCTGCAGATAGATCCCGGTGAATTGGTAGCCATCATAGGAAACAGCGGCAGCGGTAAATCTACTCTTCTCAACATGTTGGGTGGTCTGGACAGGCCATCGGCTGGCAAGCTCTGGGTAGACGGTAAGGACCTGTTAAAATTTACCGATAGGGAGTTGGTAAAATACAAGAGGGAGACTGTGGGGTTTGTATGGCAGAACAATGCCAGGAATTTAATACCCTATTTAACTGCCCAGGAAAACGTGGAACTACCTATGATGATGCTTAATGGGGAGAAGAGCAAGCACACCAGGGCGGCAGAATTATTGGATATGGTGGGACTGAGCCATAGACGAAAGAATAAGCTGGAGCAGCTGTCCGGCGGTGAGCAGCAGAGGGTAGCCATAGCCATTGCTTTAGCAAATAATCCCAAGATTCTTTTGGCGGATGAGCCGACAGGTGCGGTGGATAGCAGGACCGCAGCTCAAATTCTGGATGTATTCCGGGAATTAAACAGCACTATGGGCTTGACCGTAGTTATAGTTACCCATGATCAACAGATATCCAGGAAAGTAGATCGGGTCGTAGCCATCAGGGACGGAAGAACCAGCAGCGAGTTTATCCGCAGGCGTTCATACAGGGAAGAGATAGAGGCCATGGAGAGCCAGATGGATGTAGAGGCTCAAGAGGAGGATACCCATGAGGAGTTGGCGGTCCTGGATAGAGCAGGCAGACTCCAGATACCTCGGGAGTATCTGGAACATTTGGGCTTGGCAGGGGCCAAGATGGTGAAGGTGGAACTGGAAGATGAAAGGATTGTATTGCGCAATCCTAAGACCAATATGGAGGAAAAGGCAGCCGAGGCCAAATAAGGGGTGATAGTCCCAGGGATAAGGGCATAATATAGTATGGCCAGTGAAAGAGCTGCAATTTAGGTGGTGAGATAGGAATGGCAGTGAGATATAAGAGGGAATATGACCACATTATAGGGGAGATGGTTGATGCCCTTAAGCACCTGGAGGGATATTTCGAATTTCTTGGTTTAGGGAGCAAGGAATGGGACGATCTTGGTGAGGAAATACAGGACGAATGCCTTAAGACCATGTCCCATGATATTATCTATGGATTGGGTACAGAGCCTGTAATCTATGTGGGCAGGGGGTCCATCAAATATGAACCGGACCTGGCGCAGATCAGGATTTTCGATGGTGACAGTGCCGTCTATGTCGTCAGGCTAAGTTAAGGGTAATGGAAAGATCCATATCAGGAGGATGATGGGTCTTTTTTTCTTATAATTTCATTTCATTACGCAATTTAACCGGACACAAACAATTGGTGGAAGCGGATTCTTTGCAATATAACCTTTGGGGCAAGGGTTTATTGACAGCGGTATAATAACCAAAATAATCCTTGTAGCCCTTGCTAAATGGGGATTTGTCAACCATATAATAACACTTGATACGACCTATTTACTATGTTAACATATCTATACAGATATACCGAAATATATACAAAGTTAACTCATTTAAGACAACCATATCCTGCTACATGTTGGGAATTTAATGACTGCATGGGATAAAGATTATTTAATTTGTCTTATTTTTCTGTTAATAGGTGTTTGGGAAAGGGTGTTTCATGTGGATGGTATGAAATTGCTTGAATTGGAGTCCAGGCTGTGTTTCAATTTCCTTTGGGAGCAGGTGAATTCAAATCCCCAGAGCCCGGGCTATGGCTTGATTGTGGATTCCACAAGCCAGCCTGAAGTTGCCAGCATCGCCTCCGTCGGTTTCGGACTCAGTGCTATCCCCATAGGTATAGAAAGGGGTTGGATAACCCATTTTGAGGGTTATGAAAGGGTTTTGGGGACCCTTAATACCCTGATAAATAACGTGGAAAACCATAGAGGATTTTATGCCCACTTTGTGGATATGGAAACCGGTAAAAGGCTGAATAACTGTGAATACTCCACCATAGATACGGCTATTCTGATAAACGGTGCTATTTGTGTCGGCGAATATTTTGACGGCAGAATCAGGGAGTTGGCAGAGATCCTCTATAGAAGGGTGGATTGGAACTTTATAGTGGATAAGGAAAACGACTGGTTCTATATGCACTACTGGCCTGAAATCTATCCGGGGGGACATACCGGTTTGGGATGCCAATGGGACTATTTTGCTGAGCAATTGATGATGTATATCCTGGGGGCGGGCTCTCCAACTTCAAGGACCGGTCCTGAGCTGTACTACAAGATGGGGAAATTAACCGGGGAATACAAGGGGGAGATCTATATTCGGGGATGGTATAATTCCCTCTTTATACACCAGTTTTCCCACGCCTGGTTTGATTCAGCAAGGTATGTGGACAGGGACGGTATCAACTGGTTTAGCAATTCCATCAAAGCTACCCTGGCCAACAGACAGTATTGTATAGACAACCCGGAAGGATTCAGGACATACCAGGCCAATGCCTGGGGACTTACCGCATGTGTGGGTCCCAATGGATATTGCGGAAGGTACGGAACTCTGCCCTCAGGGATTGTGGATGAGGTAAACAATAACGATGGCACTGTACCCATATGTGGTCCGGCAGGATCAATGCCCTTTACCCCACAGGAATCCACAGAAGCCCTCTTGTACACCTATGAGAACTATCCAAGGCTTTGGGGCAAGTATGGGTTCTACGACTCCTATAATCTGGATCAGCCAGAACCCTGGTTTCCCCAGGAGTATATTGGTATAAACAAGGGAATTACCCTTTTGATGATAGAGAACTATTTCAGCGGCCTTGTCTGGGATCTCTATATGAAAAACCAATACGTCAGGGACGGATTAAAAACCCTTATGTTCAGAGAGATTACCAAGGATAAGGAGCAGCCTGACTGCTCCATCAACACCTCTCTCAAAACCGCATAATTGGGCGAAGTACTCATTCTTATCCTGAACACACTCCTAATCCCCGGCTACCTATAAACTGCTAAATCTAAATTCACCTTCAGTTGAAGGTTCGATACCCATCATATGTGTTTTTAATGGTATGATGGGTTTAATTTACCAAATTTTTGGGTGACGGCCATAGAATTGGGTTAAGTATATGATAAAATAGTGGCAAGAGGCAAATATTATTGTCAGTATTCAATTCTTATCAGGAGTGTATTATGAAGAGAGCGATAGTTATAGTGATGGATAGCGTAGGCATGGGTGCATTGCCCGATGCAGAAAAGTATGGTGACGTAGGTAGCAATACCTTGGGGAATATAGCCACACAGATCGAAAATTTCAGGCTCCCAAATCTGGAAAAGCTGGGGCTTGGCAATATCGATGGGATAATAGGGTTTGAAGGGCATGATAAACCCGTGGGCTCCTTTGGAAGGATGGCCGAAAGGTCAGCAGGTAAGGATACTACTACAGGGCATTGGGAGCTGATGGGCATTGTACTGCAAAAGCCCTTTCCCACCTACCCCAAGGGTTTTCCCCAGGATATCATCAAGGAATTTGAAAAGGCCATAGGTTCCCCCGTACTAGGCAACATTCCGGCATCCGGAACCCAAATAATCGAAAAGCTGGGGGAAGAGCATATAAGGACGGGATATCCAATTGTCTATACATCTGCGGACAGCGTTTTCCAAATAGCTGCCCATGAGAAGGTAATTCCCGTAGAAAGGCTCTACGAGATCTGTAGCATAGCCAGAGGGATTTTGGTGGATGAGCATGCTGTGGGCAGGGTTATCGCCAGACCCTTCGAAGGTGAGCCGGGAGGATTTGCGCGGACCGACAGAAGACGGGATTTTTCCTTGGACCCAATAGGCGGAACTGTATTGGATCATGTGGTTGATGATGGGCTTAAGGTCAAGACGGTAGGTAAGATTACAGATATATTCAATGGACGTGGGATTACCCATTCTGTTCATACCCATGATAATATGGATGGGATAGATAAAACCATTGGCTATATCAAGGAGGACTTTCCGGGGATTATATTTACAAACCTCATAGATTTTGATATGTTATATGGACATAGAAACGATGTCACAGGATATGCCCGGGCTTTGTCCATGCTGGATGCCAGGATTCCAGAGATAATTGGTGCCCTGAAAGACGAGGATATCCTGATAATTACTGCAGATCATGGGTGTGATCCCACTTTTCCCGGCACGGATCATACGAGGGAATATGTTCCCCTTTTGGTTTACGGTAAAACCTTAAAACAGGGTGTAAATCTGGGCACCAGGGAGACATTTGCAGATGTGGGTGCCAGCCTTGCCGATTATTTGGGTATTAAGCCTCCTAAAGAGGGCATAAGCTTTATGGAGGATGTCCTGTAGGGTAAGGGGATCTGATTGATGCTGTACCCCTGGTGATTAACAGGGTTAATCAAATTTGTCATCTCTGGCCATATGACAAACCTAAAGGGTTCTCCGTCTGGCCATAAATGAAAACATCTGTAATTATGCGGAAAACCATAATCGGAAAGAGGTAAGGATATGAAGAGGACACCGCTTTATGAGATTCATAGAGAACTAGGGGGCAAAATCATCGATTTTGGCGGATGGGCGTTGCCTGTTCAATACACCGGTATCATTAAGGAGCACAATGGAGTAAGGACCTGTGCGGGCTTGTTCGATGTTTCCCATATGGGTGAAATCCTTATAACTGGCAATGGTGCCGAAGAATACATACAAAAGATGGTAACCAATGATATCTCCAAAATGGTGGAGGGCAGGGTAGTATACTCGCCCATGTGCTATGAAAACGGAGGCACAGTGGATGACCTCCTTATATACAAAATGGGTGAAGAGAGCTATCTTCTGGTAGTAAATGCCTCAAACACCCAAAAGGATTTTGAATGGCTGAAGGACAATTATCATGGACATGACCTTTCCATAAGGGATGTATCGGAGAGCTATGGCTTGTTGGCCATTCAAGGCCCTGCAAGCCAGAAAATACTACAAAAGATTACCCCGGAACCTTTGGAGGGCATACGTTTTTTTAGATTCTTACAGGATATAGATGTAGGCGGGGTCAAGGCTCTGGTCTCCCGCACGGGATATACCGGTGAGGACGGCTTCGAGCTATATGTCCCTGCACATGAAGCAGCCCGGCTCTGGAAGGAGATATTGGATGCCGGCGCCCAGGAGGGGCTGGTTCCTGCAGGGTTGGGGGCCAGGGACACCTTGAGGTTTGAAGCAGCCCTACCCCTCTATGGACAGGAGTTGACACCCGAGATTACCCCTGTAGAGGCCGGGCTTGGCAGATTTGTAAAGCCCAATAAGGGAGATTTTATTGGCAGGGACGTCCTGATAGAACAGATGGAGGCAGGACCTAATCGAAAACTGGTAGGCCTTGAGATGCTGGATCGGGGGATACCGAGAACCGGCTATGGAGTTGAGGCAGACGGCAAGGATATTGGATTCGTTACCAGCGGAGGCATGGCGCCCACCCTAAGGAAAAGCCTGGGGCTGGCCCTGATAGACAGGGATTATTCCAACCTGGGTACTGAGATCCTTATCGAGATGCGGGGCAGAGCCCAAAAGGCGAAAGTCATTGATACTCCTTTCTATTCGAAATAATCAGCCAATACTTTAGGTTTACAGCCTAAGCATATATTTTAAACTTGCTAAGCAGCATCATGGTTAGTAGCGGACAAAGAGTACCGAAAATATTAAAGGAGGAAAGGATAATGAAGGTAATAGAGGGATTAAAGTATGCCAAGGGGCATGAATGGGTAAGGATGGAAGGAAACAGGGCTTACATAGGTATAACCGATTTTGCTCAG
>JAAYRX010000119.1 GCA_012518535.1 Clostridiales bacterium
TGACCATCGCCTTCAATGCCAGATATTTTATGGATATTTTGAAGGGGATAAGGGGTGAAGATTCATATATCGATTTTTCAACCAATATAAGTCCCTGTGTTTTCAGGCCGGTAGAGGGTAGCAATTTTACCTACCTTTTATTGCCAGTAAGGATAAATGTGTGATAATATAGTATTGGCCATTATGAAGAACTATAATTAAGTGGAGGAACAATATTGGAAGAAATTGTAATAAAAACAGAATTTATAAAGCTGAACCAACTTTTAAAATGGGCTGGAATTGCCGATACCGGTTCCCACGCTAACGACATGATAGCTGAAGGACTTATCAAGGTAAATGGTCAGCCTGAAACCAGAAGGGGTAAAAAATTATACCACGGGGATAGGATTCTCCTGGAGGATAGGTACGAATACCTGGTTATCAGGGAAGGATGAATGAAGTTGTATTTGAGGGAATTGAGCCTGATAAATTATAGAAATTACAGTAAATTAGAGTTGGATTTCAACTCTAATTTAATTATTATTTCAGGTAGAAACGCCCAAGGTAAAACCAATATCCTGGAGTCTATATTTTTATCATGTACCGGAAGATCCCATAGAACCCCCAGGGACAGGGAGCTAATTATGCATGGGGAGAAGGAGTCCATGATAAGAACCATGGTTCAAAAGAGGGAGGGCCCAAGTCTTATAGAGATCACCTTAAGTCTTAAGGAAAATAAGAAAATTCATATAAACGGCATGGCAGCCCAGAGGATAGGAGAATTAATGGGACATATAAACGGCGTCCTCTTCTCGCCTGAAGATTTGAAGCTGGTTAAAGGGAGTCCGGCTGAACGGAGAAGATTTATGGATATGGAAATATCCCAAATAAAACCTCAATATTTCTATAGTCTACAGCAGTATAACAGAATCCTGAACCATAGAAACAACCTACTGAAGGATATCAATGACAATAAAAGCCTTAGAAATACTTTACCTGTATGGGACGAACAGATTGCCAGGGTAGGAACCTATATCATAATTGAGAGATTGGATTTTACTGATAAGATTGGGAAAATTGCCCGGAAGATTCATAAGGAAATATCATCAAGCCACGAGGATTTGGAGGTATTATACGAGCCCTCTATTGGTTTTAATTCGCTCCATATGGATGAAATAGAGAAAAACTATCTATATGAATTGGAATCAAATCATGAAGAAGACATTAAGAGGGGAAGTACTGGAAAGGGATGTCATAGAGACGATCTAAGCATAAGGATAGATAATTTGGATGTACGGACATTTGGTTCTCAAGGACAGCAGCGTACTGCTGTGCTGTCCCTCAAGTTATCGGAAATTGAGATGATGTTTCGGGAGACCGGGGAATACCCACTCCTCTTGTTGGACGATGTCCTGTCAGAACTGGATAAATACAGGCAGGAACAGTTGCTTTCATACTTTGATAATGTCCAGACATTTATGACTTTGACAGATTATCCAGGAATATTGGGTGATATTGGGAGCAATCAGGAGATATATGAGGTATCCGGGGGCAGAGTCACGAAGATTTAAATTTTCTTTAAGTATAGGACAAAATAGGATATAATAGATATATATGAGTGAATCGATATTATTGCCGAAATATGCGTAAGTTGGCAATTTGATGAGAGGTCGGTGGAATTAGTGGTGCTGCATTTAGGAGGGGATGTCGTTATTCCCATGAAAGATGTCATCGGGATTTTTGACTTGGAGACATCAGAGGATTCACAAACAAATAAAGAATTTTTAGAGATTGTAAAAGAAGAGGGTTTTGTAAGGGTCCTATCGGAAGATGCGCCTAAAACTTTTGTTTTAACTGAATGTAATAACAAGATAAAAATATATTTATCCCCTATATCATCTTCGACACTTTTAAAAAGAACCGGATTTATACAGAACATATCTTTCTCAAAAAAGCTATTAGAACAAGGGGGATATGATGGAGAATAA
>JAAYRX010000120.1 GCA_012518535.1 Clostridiales bacterium
CCAAATCGGCTGAAAAAGGGTATGAAAAGGCTCTAACAGGACTGGGACGACTATATCTCAATGGCTCCGGTGTAGATCCCGACCTTAAAAAGGCCGGGGAATTGTTTCGGGAGGCTGCAGAGAAGGGAGATCCCACAGCCTGGGAGAAGCTGGGCCAAATGTATCTTGTAGGTCATGGCGTTCCCACTGATCCGGAGAAATATAAGGAATGCTACAGGGAGGCAATAGAGATATATCAGGATAAAACATACAAGGACGAGGTTTCTGCCTTTATCAGCCTGGGCAATATATATTATTTTGGCAACGGGGTTGAGGCGGACCTTCAAAGGGCCATGGATTACTACATAAAAGCTGCAGACCTTGGGAGCTATTACGGAATGCATATGTTGGGGGTTATACATTCAGAGCAAAGGGACACACAGGAAGATTATGAAAAGGCCATGAAATACTATGAGGATGCCGCCGCTGAAGGATATATTCCCGCAATCTACAGCCTTGGCAGCATGTATCATAATGGTAAGGGGGTACCAAGGGACCTTGCCAGGGCAATTGAGTTCTACAAAAAGGCGGCCGACAACCACTATATAGAGGCCTGGGAATCCCTTGCTGAGATATACGGGGCGGGAGATGAGGAAAGCGGTATCCAAAGGGATGAGACAAAATCCAACACATATTATAAGAAGAGGCTGGACTATTATCTGAATTCTGCAAAGCAGGGAGCGGGCTATGATTTTTACCAGGTCGGAGAGATGTACAACAAGGGTATGGGAGTCCAAAAGGACGAGGCCAAGGCCAGGGAATACTACAATGAATATTATGAGTACTGTAAATCTCTGGCTAATATGGGTGACAATTATGCCATCAACAGGTTGGGCGTAATATACAGTGAGGGCATCGGGGTTCAGGTGGACCGGGTGAGGGCAGCAGAGTGGTATACAAAGGCAGCCGATGCGGGTTACCGGTGGGCCCAGTATAACCTTGCCATACAATACTATGAAGGTATTGGCATAGGTCAGGATAAGGAGGAGGCCTTTAACTGGTTTTTAAAGTCGGCGGAGCAGGGCATTGCCGATGCTCAAAACATGGTAGGGCTTATGTATTACAGCGGGGAAGGTACCGGACGGGATTATCTAAGATCCTTTGAATGGTGTGAGAAGGCGGCCCTGCAAGGGCATGGATTGGCTCAGTACAACATAGCGGACGCCTATTATAAGGGTATAGGAGTAAAACAGGATTACAATGAGGCCTTTTTTTGGTACCTGGAAGCGGCAGAGCAGGGTATTGCCGATGCCCAAAATATGGTGGGCGTACTGTATTATATGGGAGAAGGAGTGGAGCAGGACTACGTTAAGTCCTTTGAATGGTGTGAGAAGGCAGCCCTGCAAGGCCATGCCTGGGCTCAGTATAATACAGCGGAAGCCTACTACGCCGGGGAAGGGGTAGCACAGGATTATAATAAGGCCTATGACTGGTATCTGAAGGCAGCAGGGCAGGGCCTTGTTGATGCGGAGAATATGGTAGGGGTATGTCTATGGGACGGAACCGGTGCAGATCAGGACTATGAAAAGGCTGTGGAGTGGTTTAGGAAGGCTGCAGCCAAAGACCATAGCTATGGGCTGGTCAACCTGGGTAAGGCCTACTTCTATGGACAAGGGATTGATACAGACTATATAAAGGCCAAAGATTGCTTCGAGAAGGCCTTGGAGATAGATAAAAACAATACTTATGCCAGGGATCTCCTGGATGAGCTTAAGGGGAGGGACCACTAGAGTCACAGGGCATGTAAGAGTCAAAGGGGGGTGCCTATACCCTGGCTGCAAACCAAGGTGGGGCGTCTATTCTCTGGATATAACCCAAAGGTATAGGGAGGCCACGGATCCATAGGGTGAATAGCGTTTCCTATACTCATGGAATTGCTCCCTGGTCAGGTCCTTTAGGCCATATAGGGTCATCATACCGCGACGAATGGCAAGATCTCCCCAACTGACCACATCGGGTCTTTGCATGGAAAAGATCATAAGCATTTCCGCTGTCCAGACCCCTATCCCCGGTAGAGATGACAATCGTTTTATGACCTCATCATCGGGTAGATGCTTCAATTCTAAAAGGTTTAACTTCCCCTGGACTACAGCCTCGGCGATTCCTTTAATATAATTGGCCTTTCGGTTGGACATACCGCATTTCTGTATCTCCTCGGTAGTGATGGCCATAATGGTTTCCGGTGTAATAGGCGAATAGCGGTTCAGCACTCTATTCCATACTGTATTGGCAGCTTTGGAGGAAATCTGCTGTCCCACGATATTCCTAATAAGGGCAGTAAACAGATCGGGTATAACAGGGCGCCTGATGATACCGACTTCATCTATGGCCCTACCCAGCACTTTATCCCTCTCCTTTAGATAATCAATCTCTTTTTGACCATATTGGAAGATGCACATTGCCCTAACCCCCCAAGGTTTTACTTGCTTATCAAGTAGTATACCATGAAGTAGTGTACAAATGGTTGGGACACTAATTATATGTTTCTGTAAATTGGGATATAAAAATGCAAGCAAGGCAACAACACCTTGGGTTTTATCCGATGCATTTATTAAATCGGTGTGGAGCGGGCTAATTAAACCCTATAACTACGATAAAATAAATGGCATGGCAAGGGCCGACAGGGCGATGATTATTGCTCCTATTGCCGCCATTTTGTTCCTCTTATTCCAATTATGCCTGGCAAAGCTTAATAGGTATATAAAGACCCAAAGCGCCAGGAAAAACATTATAGTTTTCAACTACTCCTCCTGCCTGTCTGGTATTGGTGAAGTCTTCGTCCGGGTGCCCGTCCGTTGTACAACAAATTCAACCTGTGTATTTATCTTTGCATCCTTAAATTTGCTGTTCCAGTTATATTTTTCCCATTCCTGGATGGTGGCAAAATATCTGGCGGCATAATCCCCGAATTTGAACACATCCAAATTCAGGCCTTTGCATTTATTGATCAGCTGGTCTATTTCACTCTTTGTTTCCTTTTCAAAGGTCTTTTCCAGCAGTGACAAAAGAGGGTCCTGTTCATAATGG
>JAAYRX010000121.1 GCA_012518535.1 Clostridiales bacterium
CAATATGCCTCCCTATTACAGGCTGGGGTCCCTTCAGTACAAGCCCTTAATCTACTGGCGCATCAGACCCATAATCTTTCCCTCAAGCAAGCATTACAAAAGGTATATTACTTAGTACAAGGCGGACATTCCTTGTCAGAAGCTATGTTGAATCAGGAGAACAGATTTCCAAATATACTAATAAGGACAATTGAATCCGGGGAAGGGGTAGGAACCCTGGATGTCTCCTTTAAGAGAATGGCAGAGTATTTTGAAAGGCAATACAGGATAAAACAAAAAGTTCGAAAGGCATTAGCCTATCCATCCTTACTTATTGTTACATCCATAATCATTGTTATCTTCTTAGTTCGTATAGTCGTACCCCAATTTGTTACCCTGTTTCATAGCTCCCAGGTACAGCTTCCTAAATCCACACAACTGTTAATTAGGCTGTATGATATGTTCGTACATAATACATGGTTAATTCTTATTGTTCCTGCTGTTTTTTATCTCATAGTCAAAACGCTCAAATCATCTGAAAAAAGCAGGATTTTTTTAGGTGGAATCATATTAAAGACACCATTAATAGGAGATTTAATTATAAAGGTGTTATCCGCAAGTTTCTATAGGACAATGTCCATTCTTGTTTCTGCAGGCCTTCCTTTAACCCAATCTTTATCCATATCCTCCAAAATAACCAATAACACATTTATAATCAATAAGCTACAGCTGGCCTTGGCCATGGTCTATCAGGGCAAGGGTATAGCTAAGTCCCTTTCAACCCTGGGTATTTTTCCTCAGGAGACGATAAATATTATTGCAGTAGGGGAGGAAAGCGGGGAGATAGGAGAAATGATGGATAAGATAGCTGATCTATGCGAATTGGAGGCTGAAACGACTATTGATAGGTTTATATCTCTATTAGAGCCCCTATCTATTCTGTTCCTGGGTGGTATTATAGCTTACATAGTAATCTCCGTGGTGCTACCCATGTTTAATATGTATGTATTTTACTAGGAGGATCCCACTATGATATATTTAGTTGTTGCCATAATATCCCTGCTTCTTGGAAGCTTTTTTAATGTATGCATCCATAGACTATATAGTGGTGAATCCATCGTATATCCACCTTCACATTGTCCCTCCTGTAAGCATTCTCTTGGTCCATTGGATTTAGTACCCGTGTTTAGCTATTTAGCCTTAATGGGGAAGTGCAGATATTGCGGGGAGCGAATCTCACCAAGGTATCCGGTTGTTGAGCTTCTAACATCCATTTCCTATATTTTGCTCTACAAAGTCATTGGTTTAGGCTGGGGTTTTGCTGCCTACTCTATATTTTTAGGAATACTGATAATCATTACATTTATCGATCTGGAACACCAAATAATTCCCAATATCTTAATTGTTATAGGATTGGTAATGGGGTTATTGTTTAGCTTAATCAACATCACGACTGGAATAACAGATGCCCTCTTGGGCTTTGCCCTAGGATTCGGTAGCCTTTTATTGGTTGCTCTCTTGGCTAAATTATTGTTAAGGAAAGATGGGATGGGCGGAGGCGATATAAAATTATTGGGGGTTATCGGTCTGTTCTTAGGGTGGAAACTTACCCTTCTGACCCTCCTATTATCCATATACATAGGCGGAATTTTCTCGATAATTCTTCTCCTGTTAAGGATAAAGAAAAAGGGGGACTATATACCCTTTGGCCCATTTATCTCCCTGGCGGGATTCATAGCTCTTCTGTGGGGGAAAAATATCATCCAATGGTATGTGGGAGTATCATTTTGATATTGCTTTTCGTTCAATGATCTTTTTCACAAACATCCTTTGTAAATGTAAATTAGCAGCATTAAGGTGGTGATTTGGTTGGGGCACCTAAAGGGGTTTACTTTAATCGAATTGATCTGTGTTATAGCCATACTGGGAATTCTGGCCCTTATAGCAATTCCTACCATAACCACCAGTCTGGACAAATGGGTTTTGGAATCAACTGCCAAGCAAATAATGGAAGATATCAGGTGGACACAACATCTGGCTATAACCAATGCCATTAGCCATTACTTTGAATTGGATATAGATAACAGATTCTATAGGATTAAGAGCATAGCCCTGCGAGAACCAACCAAAAAGACCATCGAATTCAGTCCTAACATCGCAAGTATAAGCAGCACCTTAAAGACCGAAGGAAAATACAAAAGACTAACCTACTCTGCTACTGGCATTCCGACACAGACGGGCAGCATTGTATTAAAATCCAAAAAAGGAAAGGAAAAAACGATTACAATTGCTGTAGGGACAGGAAGGGTGACGATTAAGCCATGAAATACAATAAGGGTATCTCCCTCATAGAAATTCTTGTTTCCATCCTTATTCTTGCCCTGATCGTTGGGCCCTTCACTGGTCTCTTTATCCAATCAAACCTGGTACGGAAAACTATGTCTAAGCAGCTAAGGGTAATATACGCTGTACGCAATGAAATGGAAATATTGATGTCATTGAATTCTGGTGAGGTATATGATTCAGAGGGAGTTAAAAGGGTGGATGACTTACTTATACGCACTGAAATATACACATATGACCCGGAAACCGGCTCTGATTGCTTTTACATAATGCCAAAGGGTAATCTTGGTTCAGGGGACGAAATCATGGTTCTTACACCGGACGGATACAGGAAAATTCTTGCTGACCTTAGTGAAGATCCTTGCGTAGTAGATATAACAATCAGTGAAGGATCTTATCAAATTCGGATAGGGGCAGACTCAATTTCAGGACACTGTCGATTAGCAGAAAAGCCTGCAATACAAATAAACCTCGCAGACAAGATGTCGGATATCTCGTATGATTTCAACATTGATGGAGATGCGGATATCACCGTATACCCAGGAAATCACGACAATTGGAACCTCCTTTATGATGAGGAATACAGGGTCGTAGATAGATGTTTTTACAGGGATTATTGCATATTCAGAGCCAGGATAGAAGCTTTTGATGATCCCAGCCTTAGTAAGAGCATCTTCGGTATAGAGAACATCTTTACGGTTGCAAATTGAGGTTTTCACGATCTTACCACGATAGGCAAGGGATGATAAAAAGTGTTTTTGAGATTTAAGAACATATTGGGAGCAGAAAAGGGCTTAACCCTGGTAGAGCTTATCATAGCCTCCTCTCTCATATTATTGGTACTTTCAATATCTTATTCCATATATCTGTTCGGAATTCAAGGTTATCTGGATAATGCCGCCGTTATTGAAAACCAATCCAATGTTCGCATTGCCCTGGAGCACATCACCTATAACATTGGAAGGAGCAAGGAGGTTAAAATAACCGGTGATACCTTGATGGTGGGGAGCGAAAGCTACAGATTATCCAAAGATATCCTAATGAACAAGGATAATCAATTAGCTGTCGGTATATCGGAATTCGTCTGTTATAAACCAAAACCATCCCTGCTTTATATAGAGATTTTAAGCGTCCCTGATAGGCAGGGCGATAACTTTTCACTGGAAGCATACTTTTATCTTTATGAATAACTTCGAGAATTATTCTGTGGAGGAATCGGAATGTTCAGGTTCGGATCCAGGGGATCAGCCATCTTGCTAGTGTTATTAGTCCTATTGGTTCTTACCATATTGGGTATAACTCTATCCAATATGGATAGGGTACATTTAAAAATTCTTTCATCAGAAAGGACTCATCAAGCAGCATATTATTACGCTGAAGCTGGTCTGACCCAACAGATAGAAATATTGAGAAATAAGATGGAGCTCCTATATAGGGATCCCAGGACAGATTGCAAGGATGCCTTGCTGGCGGGGATTTTGGGAACCCCTATAATAGCACCTGAATTTGAAGATTTTGACGGAGAAAAAGTAAAACTAAAAATTACTTGTATTAAGAACAAGGCGGTAAAGAATAGGGATGAACTAATCCTTATGTCAATCTGTAGCATTGGCGAAATAAGCCGTTCAGTTAGGGCACTTGTTGAGATAAAGTGGACGGATCCCGGGGAACCGGATTTTAAGTTGGATCATACCAACTTCACTATTGTGGGATGGGAAGAGATAAGATAATCTGACACTGGAGTGACTATTATGAGATTAAGACAGAAAAACATCATAGGATTGGACATAGGCACCGGCAGTATAAAGCTAATTAGGATAGACAGAAAAGGTACCGGCGAGAAATGCGTCATTGGTTATACGCCTCAAGGGCTGGTTTCAAACCAGGGAATCCTTTCAGAGGATTTATTGGCTGATGAAATTGCTGGATTGATGAGAGAACACAAAATTATAAGCAGGAGATGTTCACTTTGCTTACCTTCACAGCATGTTATTTCAAGGACTGTCTTTCTACCCTTAATGGAGAAAGATATGCTGGTAGAGAATATACGCTACGATATCGAAGATTATCTCCCCCTTGATCCAGAAGAATACTTCATTGACTACAGGATTATGAGGACCTTGTCAATTAACGAGAAAAAGCACTGGCATGTTCTCATAACCGCTGTACTAAGGAATACAATTTTATCCTACACCAGGGTATTGAATAGGGCAGGTCTAAATCCGATTTATATAGATGTTCCATACAACTGCCTGGAAAAACTCTTGAGTCTCTCTATTTCTGGGATGTACCTGTCGGCAGAAGATAGGGGTGACCTCTGCATAGTTGATATCGGCTCTACCTCCGCCAATATAATTTTATTTAGTGAGGGTTGCTACTTTGTAGATAGTACCGTATTTTTTGAGAACGCCAATACAAGTTTTGATTACCAGAACGATGCAAATGTACTTGGCCGAGCATCAGCTAATTCATATCATGATTTCACTGCAACTGTATCTCCAGATCGAAGCCGTCTATTTCAGGTAACAGACGAGGTAATAAAGACTTTAAGATACTATAGTAATCAGTCAGCGGGCAATAACCTGATAAAAGAAATTGTTCTGTTGGGTGGAGGTTCTTTGATCCCCGATTTGCCGGACTACCTAAGGAAAAGTATAGGTCTGCCTGTGACAAGGTTAAGCAGTTGGATGGAAAAGAATAAAGCCGGAAATATAAAAGGTATAAGTGATGCAGAACTTATGATAATGGGCAAAGCCATAGGCTCAACCATGAGGAGGGATTAGTTATGAAAGCTGATATAAATTTAGCAATCCCTACCAGGTCAAAGTATCGATATTGTGTCTTGTTAGGCATACCTATGCTTGTCTTAATTTTAGCATTTTCCTTTCTTATACCAATCCGTCGTAGAAACTCATTAAGGGATGAATATGTAAAGATAAAATTGGAGCTGTTAGAGAAAGAAGGATATAGTAGGGAATATACAAGCTTGGAGGATTACTCCCTGAGCCTTTCTAAGAAGGTCGATATCCTTGAAAAAACTGATAAGAAGCGCGGGGATGTTGGTAGAATTCTTGATTTAATCGATAACTCCTTTTCCAGGGATATTGAATTATTAGCTATAACTATATCAAAGGATACGGTAAGCATAAATGGGGTTGCACCCGACGATAATACAATAGCAGACAGCGTTTTGAGGCTACAGAAGGATAAAAGTGTGGTAAAGACCAGGATAGAGGAGATCAGTCTTGACAGAGCAAACCTTAAGAGAATCTTCAGTGTGAGATGTATAACTCTCCTTAACGATGGGGATATGGATGATATTCTAACCTGGGATGACCAGCAAGCATCAGATTGAGGGGAGGGTAATTGGAATGAGATTAACAAACAGGGAAAAGCTCTTTATTGTAGCTGCTGTAATAGTCCTTCTGGGAGCACTATATTATAGCCTGTTCTATAAGGGTTTACGACATGAAATTAAGGGTATAAGGTATAATATCCAAAGGGATACAGAAGCATTGGAAGAAGGGCTGAAATCTGAAGAAAAGATCGAGGATCTGTATAAGCATATTGACAGTTTGGAGACCAAAGCCAATTGGGTTGTTGAAGAAGGTGATGGTTTCAGCATTGAACCTAAAATTATAGTTTTTCTAGAAGACGCTATAGGTAATCTGGGCTTAAGTAGCAGGATAGGATTTAAAGATGCTGAAGACTACGATAAGTTCCAATTTGTACCCGTAACCCTTAATTTTGAATGCAGCTATATAAACTTTCGTAGAATCCTCGATAGGATAGAAAAGGCACCTTGGCCTTATTCAATTGATTACATAAAAGCCAATAAGAAAGAGAGAAACTCTGGTGACCCACTCAATGAATGGGATGTGGAGATGGTTATAAAATTCCTGGTATTTCAGGTGGTAGAGAAGTCTTAATATTAGGCTCTACCCAGTATATATCATGACTGGATCCAGTGTTTGAAGACCAGATTCTGAATATGATATAATAAATGCAATTAGGGTTATAAAGCCTTCTGCCGCCGAATGGTTTAATGCAGGATATGGAATACTCTCCCGTATAAAAGATCGACCATAAAGATTTATGATATTAAAGGGGTGATTTTACCATGGGTCGAGATAAGAAAGAACAAATATTTCTCAAAAATTATGTAGAGGAAATTGTATCTAACTCTTTGGATAGATTATCGAAGGAGGGCAATTTCTGCACCTGTCCCAGGTGTCGTATGGACATTATGGCATATGCTCTTAATCACATCACACCCAAATATGTAGTTACCCAGCTGGGAGAAGTCTACACAAAAATA
>JAAYRX010000016.1 GCA_012518535.1 Clostridiales bacterium
TTGGCCTGATACCCGTTTCCGCCCATGTGGCCATAGAGGAAATGCTTGAGAATCCTCAAAAGACCATAGGAGCATATGCCACCATCGGGTGCAAGTATATAGCGGTTCCATACCTGGTAGAGGATCGTAGGCCCGGGAGCGAAGGATTTGCTCAGACCATAAAGGATGTAGAGGAAATGGCCAAAGTCGCCAAAGAATATGGTATTCAGATGCTGTATCATAACCATGATTTCGAATTCGTCAAGGTGGATGGAGAATATGGCTTGGATCTTCTCTACAGATCCATATCGGAAGACCTTCTCAAGACAGAAATTGATACCTGCTGGGTTAATGTAGCAGGCGAGGATCCCGCTGACTACATAAGAAAGTATACTGGCAGATCACCCGTGGTTCATCTTAAAGATTTTGTTATGGATGACAGGGAAAAGGCCGGCAAACTCTACGAGCTTATTGGCATCGAAGAGGAAGAAGGCGATGAAGCTAAGGAAGGTTCCTTTGAATTCCGCCCCGTTGGTTATGGGGTTCAGGATTTCCCATCCATATTGAAGGCATCAGAAGAAGCCGGAGCCCAGTGGGTTGTTGTAGAACAGGATCAGCCATCCCTGAACAAGACCGCCCTGGAATGTGCCCAAATGAGCCGGGATTATCTCAAGGAGATTGGACTATAGGAACAGGGAACACGAGACCTGCACCTGACAATTGTTATATAAAACTTTTACCGGAATTTAGTAGCCGGAGTGCGGATCCTTAACAAAAAATAGATTGCAATGTTAAAAGGGAGGGTTGTAGCAATTTGCTGCAGCCCTCCCTTTTGTGCAAAATCAGGCTGTCTTTAGCAGGATTAATGGGGCGTATGTAGAATAATGTATTATGCTGATAACTTCTTTACGGCCCAGGCAGACACAGGGGGATCGCCCCTTGTGTTCCTTATAATATAACACCTTGTACCGGTTGGACATATGCCGATAATGAACTGGAATAAGAGGTTAATATAATCAAAGATTGTAGAGGAAGGAGATATTATATATGACCAAGGATATATCAATCGTACTGGTGGGAATAGGTGGATACGGTAACTCCTACGTTAAGGACCTTCTGGAGGGGGAACCAAAAGAGGGAGTAAGAATCGTTGGAGCAGTTGACCCTAATCCTGCTGGATGCAGATATCTGGACCAGATCAAGCAGCTGGAAATCCCCATCTATGAATCATTGGAAGAGTTTTATGCCAATCAGAGGGCCGATCTGGCCATTATATCTTCCCCCAGCCATCTTCATGCACCACAGACCATTCTAGCCCTATCCAATGGAAGCAACGTCCTGTGTGAAAAACCCGTAGCGGCCACCATACAGGATGCCAGGGAGATGATTGAGGCAAGGGACAAATATAACAAATTCGTAGCCATCGGCTATCAATGGTCCCATAGTCCTGTAATCCAAAGCCTTAAGAAGGATATTATGGAAGGGAAGCTGGGGAAACCGAAGAGATTAAAAACCATGGTATTGTGGTCCAGGTCTGACGATTACTTTAACAGGTCAGGCTGGGCTGCTAGAATTCGGGATGATAGAGGCAATTGGATTTTGGACAGCGTAGCCAGCAACGCTACTGCCCATTACCTGCATAATATGTTCTATGTTCTGGGTGACTCGGTAGACCAAAGCGCAAAACCCGTGGAAGTTGTCGCCGAGCTTTACAGGGCAAATCCCATTGAGAATCTTGATACAGCTGCCATAAGAGCGAAAACCCAGGAAGGTATAGACGTCCTGTTCCTGGCAACCCACGCGGTGAACATCCATCCCCTCCCACAATTCTGCTATGAGTTTGAAAATGCCAGGGTAGTATTCGGGGATCCCGATATCCCTGAAAGCGATAACAATGTTCTGGCCATATTTAACGATGGTAGGACCAGGAGCTACGGGGATCCCAACAAGGTGGATGGGGTCAGGAAGATGTGGATGGCTATTGATGCCGTAAGAGAAGGAAGCCCGGTTGTATGCGGGATAGAGGCGGCATCCTCCCATACTGTCTGCATTAATGCAGCCCATGAATCCGTAGAGGAGATCGTAAACTTCCCTCCGGAACTAATAAGGAGGAACGAGGAAGAGAGAGTAAATTGGGTGGAAGGCCTGGCGGAAACCTTTAGAGCATGTTATGCGGACTATAAGCTTCCCTCGGAAAAGGGAGTCTCTTGGGCTAAGGCCGGAAAAACCATGGATACTGCAGGATATGATTACTTTAAAGGAATAGGCCTATAAAGCTCATGCCGATGGAAGGGCTGGTGAAGAAGATGGACTTGGAAAAAATCAGGGCTAAATTGACGGAACCGTCCCAGGAGTTGGTTGAGGATTTTAAAAGGCTGGATGGGGATATCCTCATACTTGGAATGGGCGGCAAGATGGGGACGGATCTGGGGCTCTTAGCTAAGAACGCCATGGATAGATCAGGGGTATCCCGTAAGGTTATAGGGGTTTCGCGGTTTTCCAACAGGGAGCTCAGGCAGGGCCTGGAGGATCAGGGGATTGAGACCATCAGCTGCGACCTGGAGGATGAAGAAGAGCTGGCGGGATTACCCCAGGTGAAGAACGTCATATATATGGTAGGTAAAAAATTCGGAACTACCGGAGATGAACATAACACCTGGGGAATAAATACCTATATCCCCGGAAGGGTGGCCAATAAGTACAGGAACTCACGGATAGTGGCTTTTTCCACGGGAAACGTATATCCCTTGACCTGGATTGGCGGGGGTGGTTCTTCTGAGGAGGACAATCCGGATCCGGTAGGAGAATATGCCCAATCCTGCCTGGGTCGGGAGAGAATATTTGAATACTTTGCCCGCAAAAACAGGACCCCTATGGTATTTTTCAGACTGAACTATGCTAATGACCTGCGGTATGGGGTCCTGTATGAAGTAGCCAAATCCGTAAAGGAAGGCAGGCCTATTGATCTTGGTACCGGCCATGTAAATTTGATATGGCAGGGAGATGCCAACGAGTATGCCCTAAGGGCTTTACACTGCTGCAGCTGTCCGCCCAATATTATTAATGTCGCAGGACCGGAAACCGTATCTATACGCTGGCTGGCCAATACTTTTGGAAAAGAGTTTGGGAAAGCACCCATATTCATAAGCGAGGAGGGGGACACCGCCCTCTTGAGTAACGGATCAAAGGGCCACAAACTCTTTGGGTATCCCAGGGTAACCCTAAGGGAAATGATTAGGTGGCAGGTTGAATGGCTTAACTCCGGTGGTGAGGTGTTGGATAAACCAACCCATTACCAGGAGAGGGGAGGTCAATTCTAAATATGAAAGTTAAGAATAGAATAAATTCGGAGGTCTTCAAACTACTTCATGAGGGTACCGTCATCCCGGCACATCCCCTGGCATTGGACAGTACAAGACGGCTTGATGAAAGGCGACAAAGGGCTCTGACCCGCTATTATATGGATGCAGGTGCGGGAGGAATAGCCGTAGGTGTTCATACAACCCAGTTTAAAATAAGGGATAAGGGTGTGGACCTGTTTGAAATCGTCCTGAGGCTGGCATCTGAGGAAGTAGAGAGGGCAGACCTGAAGCGGCCCTTTATCCGGGTCGCCGGCATATGTGGACCGACGGAGCAAGCCATAGAGGAAGCCAGGCTTGCAGTGGAACTTGGCTATGATCTAGGCCTGTTGAGCCCCGGAGGACTTGGCGACTGGTCGGAGGGGGAGATAATAGACCGGACCGTCAAAGTAGCGGAGATCATACCCGTATTTGGGTTCTATCTCCAGCCTGCAGTAGGCGGCAGGAAGCTATCCTATCAATTCTGGAAGGACTTTGCCCGGATACCGGGAGTGATGGCCGTAAAGATTGCTCCATTTAACAGGTATCAGACCCTGGATGTGGTAAGGGCAGTATGCGCTTCCCCGAGAAGGGATGAGATTGCCCTCTACACCGGAAACGACGACAATATCCTTGGGGATCTTTTAACCACCTACAGGGTAATGGTGGATGGAGAGTTGGTAGAGAAAAGGATCGTGGGTGGACTCCTGGGGCACTGGGCGGTCTGGACCCGTCGTGTGGTGGAGATCATGGATACCATCAAAGGGCTGAGGGCTGTTTCCAATCCGGCCGACAGGGATAGCAGGATAGAGAAATTGCTGGCCCTGGGAACAGAGGTAACCGATGCAAACGCTGCTTTTTTTGACGCTACCAACGATTTCAGGGGATGCATACCCGGGATACACGAGGTTTTGAGAAGGCAAGGTCTATTGGAGGGATGTTATTGCATCAATCCAAATGAAACCCTTTCACCCGGCCAAAGGGAGGAAATCGACAGGGTGTACAGGGATTATCCTCATTTAAACGACGATGAATTTGTAAAGGAAAATTTAAAAAGATGGTTGTCACTCTAACACAGGAGAACACGAGGGAAAGGGTTCTCCAGTGTTTTTTCCTTATTGTCCTGAAGGGGGGAGAGAAGATGGGCAAGTTCCTGAGACAAGGGGAAATCTACCTTTTTAATGAGGGCACCTTCTATAATTGCTATTTAAAGTTTGGGGCCCATAGAATAAAGCAAAATGATACCTGGGGGGTGCACTTTGCCCTATGGGCGCCCAATGCATCCCAGGTGAGGATAGTGGGCGACTTTAACTCCTGGCAGGGGGATAACCATATAATGGAATACCGGAAAGGAGGGGTATGGGACCTCTTCATCCCGGACCTGAATGTGGGCGAAATCTACAAGTATGAGATTATAACCCCCAGGGGGGAAAAAGTCCTTAAGGCAGACCCTTTTGCCTTCTATTCTGAACTACGGCCCGACACCGCATCCATAGTCTACTCCCTGGAAGGTTATCCATGGGGGGACGAGCGATGGATGGCCAAAAGGGAGGAGTCACCAGGCATGGATTGTCCCCTTAACATCTATGAGGTACACCTTGGATCCTGGAAACGAAAGGAGGACAACAGCCTGTACACCTATAGGGAGCTGGCAGACCTGCTGATACCCTATGTAAAGGAGATGGGGTTTACCCATATCGAGATCCTGCCCCTGATGGAACATCCCTTTGACGGTTCCTGGGGCTACCAGCTTACGGGATATTACTCTGCCACCAGCAGATACGGAACTCCCCATGATCTCATGTATTTTATCGATTGCTGCCATCGGGAGGGTCTGGGTGTAATACTGGATTGGGTACCGGGCCACTTTTGCAGGGATGCCCATGGCCTGGGAGTATTTGACGGCTTTCCTCTTTTTGAGGGAGGGGACCATCAGGAGTGGGGGACCTATGAATTCGATTTTACCCGCAATGAAGTCCGGAGCTTTCTTATAGGGAGTGCGATATTTTGGCTGGATAAATTCCATGTGGACGGGCTGAGGGTGGACGGCGTTACCAGTATGCTCTACCTGGATTACGGTAAGGGTGACAGTCCATGGAAACCCAATATCCACGGTGGCAGGGAGAATTTAGAGGCCGTAGAATTTCTCCGGACTCTGAACGGGCTTGTACATAAACTCTATCCGGGAACCCTGATGATAGCTGAAGAATCCACAGACTGGCCATCGGTCACAAAGCCTGCGGAAGATGGGGGTCTGGGATTTGATTATAAGTGGAATATGGGCTGGATGAACGACACCCTGAACTATATGAAAACGGATTTTAGCCATAGACGGGACCAACATAACAAGTTGACCTTCTCCCTCCTTTATGCCTTTTCCGAAAACTTTATATTGCCCTTCTCCCATGATGAAGTAGTCCACGGGAAAAA
>JAAYRX010000122.1 GCA_012518535.1 Clostridiales bacterium
AACAAAGCCGTTATGGCAACACATTGCAAAGAACTGTTCGAAACGGCAAAGGCCAACGATGTAGAGATTCGATTTGAAGGTAGTGTAGGCGGGGGCATCCCCTTAATCGATACCATAACCACCAAACTTGCAGGTAACAGGATCGACGGGCTGGTGGGCATTATAAACGGAACTACGAATTATATCCTGACCCGTATGAGCAGGGAGGGTATGAGCTTTGAAGAGGCCTTAAAAAAGGCCCAGGAAAAGGGATATGCGGAGGCTGACCCGTCGTCGGATATAGAGGGGCAGGATGCAGCCTATAAGCTTGCAATATTGGCCGCAACCGCTTTTGGCATGTATATAGACCCCAACGATATACCCTGTGAAGGGATCACAAAGATCACAGAGGCGGAGACCCGTTATGCCGCAGAATTAGGCTATGCCGTCAAGCTATTGGCCACTGCCAGGAACAAGGGAGGAGACCTGGAAATACACGTTCATCCTGCCATCATACCTGACAGCCATCCCCTTGCAGGAGTTAATAATGAGTTTAACGCCCTACTCATAGAGGGTAATGCCGTAGGGGAATTGATGCTGTATGGAAAAGGAGCCGGCTCCCTTCCCACCGGTAGCGCTGTGGTCGGCGATATCCTGGATATAATCAGGATGATGAGACAATCGGCCAAGACCGGTAGCAGCCTTGCCGCTGGCAGGAATAATTTAAACCTTGTGGGTGAGGACACCGGGTCTTACTATATCCGTATAACGGTGGTGGATAAGCCGGGAGTTTTAGGAGTGATTACAACTACCCTGGGGAAACACGGAATAAGCATTGCCTCTGTGTCCCAGCGAAGTTTGGGTGAAAGGCTCGTTCCGGTTATATTCATAACCCATGAAGTCGAAAGGCAAAAGCTGGATAAGGGGTTGGCCGAGCTGAGGAACTATAGTGACGTTGTAAAGGAAGTGGCCTGCATCCTTAGGGTAGAGAGCTATTGAAACACCCTTTCACCTTGAGTTTATCTTACTGAAACCGACATAAAAGACAGCGGAAATCCTTTGCTTTTTAGACGAAAGTAAAGGATTTTGTTTTTGTTTCTAGAATAAATATAACAGATGCATTGCATTTGTCGACCGTGTTTTAATGAAAAGAGAAAGGGTGTGTGGATATGGCTTTAATAATGGCCCATAGGGGTGCTTCAGGCTATGCTCCTGAAAACACCATGGCGGCCTTCGAAAAGGCTCTGGAAATGGGCACGGAGGGCATTGAACTTGATGTTCATATGACTGCAGATGGAGAAATAGTGGTCATTCACGATCATACCGTTGACCGTACCAGCGATGGAAAGGGTATGGTAGGGGCCTTAACCCTGGAGGAGATAAGGGAATTCGATTTTGGTTCCTGGTTCGATCCCAAGTTTAAGGGGCAAAGTATTCCAACCTTGAGGGATGTATTTGAATTACTGGAAGATTGGGAAGGGCTGTTGAATATTGAGGTCAAAAGCGGACCCATCTTCTATCCGGGTATAGAAGAAAAACTCGTGGATATGGTAAAGAGATCCAATTTCCGAGGCAGGATAATCTTTTCTTCCTTCAATCACTACAGCCTACGGGATATTAAGGCTTTGGATCCTGCCATGGAAATTGGGCTATTGTATATGGCAGGTCTGGTGGAACCCTGGAAATATGCAAGGGATTTAAATGCACAGGCCCTCCATCCGCTCTATTACAATGTAGTGCCCGAACTGGTGGCAGGCTGCAAAGAGAATGGAATAAAACTAAATCCCTTTACCATAAATGAGGAAAAGGAAATGGAAATGGTAATGAGGGCAGGGGTAGATGGCCTTATAACGGATTATCCCGACAGAGCCCTCAATGTTAGGAAAAGAATAAGCGGCTAAAGGGGGATATTTCCGTGAAGTCGAAATCTATGAAATTGGATTACAAAAAGACCTTTATTCTGGGGTTGGGCTTCTTTTCCGCCAGCATAATTTGGCCCATTTACAACAATTACGTCCCCATAATGCTTGAATCCTACATAAAAAGCGGGACCTTCATCGGGGCCATAATGACTATAGATAATATCTTCGCTGTTGTTTTTCAGCCCCTATTTGGGGCTCTGAGTGACAGGACCAATACCAGGTTCGGCAGGCGCATGCCTTTCCTCCTGATTGGGGTTCCCCTGGCGGCGATATTCTGCTCCCTGATACCCTGGTCAAACTCTCTTTTTACCCTTATGTTATTTATCATTATTATGAATTTTTCCATGAGCATATACAGGGCTCCCACGGTTGCCCTGATGCCGGATGTGACCCCCAGTCCCTTGCGGAGTAAGGCAAATGGCGTTATTAATTTTATGGGGGGATTTGCAGCCGTAATAGCCTATGGACTGGGCGGCCTTCTCTATAAAGTGAACACAGGATATCCTTTCTATATGGCCTCTATAGTGATGATGCTTGCCCTGGCGATCCTTTATACCTTTATCAGAGAACCTGAAAATATAAAGGTAGAAGAAAAGGAAAAGGAGATAAAGAAAGATGTGGGCAAGAACAGGAGCCTTATCTTTATGCTCCTTGCCATATTCTTTTGGTTTACGGGCTTTAATGCCGTGGAAACCTTCTTTTCCCTGTACGGCCAGCATATCCTGGGTATAGAGCCGGGGACATCCTCCATAGTGCTGACCTCCTTCTCACTGGCATTTCTTGTTTTTGCCATACCTGCCGGATTTGTTGCGGGCAAGCTGGGCAGGAAAAGGACTATACTTGTTGGAATAATAGGTGCCCTTGCGGTTTTTGTTCCCCTTATCTTCATTAGGAACACCCTCATTATCCCTATTATTCTGGTGACCGGAGGTCTATTCTGGGCACTTATCAATATCAATTCCTATCCCATGATAGTTGAAATGGCACCGAAAGGCCTGACCGGTGCCTATACAGGATATTACTATTTCTTCTCATCGACCGCAGCCATTGTAAGCCCTATACTGTTCGGTTGGATAAAGGATTTGGTTGGCAGCTATAAACCCTTGTTCGTCTATGCCAGCATGGGCTTTGTGCTTGCGTTCTTATGTATGCTTTTTGTTAAGCACGGTGATGTAAAGGATCTGGATCAGGAAAAGGTGGAAGCTGCAGAATTGGAATTTGGCTCCTGATTGCTTTGGTGGAATAGTAATAGTAATTAACAAGAGAGGGCAGGATTATGATGGAAATCATACCCTGTCCTTTTTTATGCATATGATATGTGAAAAATGACTATAGGGTACATATACCTTATTCACTTAAATGACTGGAGATAGGGTTGAGGATGGGTTTTGCAATACAATTCTGTAACAGTTCAAGAACTGAAACATAGAATATATCAAGGTCAATATATGGATGGCCAAGAGTAAAAATCTAATCAGCTATCCATGGAATCAACCAAGCCCTTATATTAATACCGGATATGGTTGTAGATTTGGCTGACTAAAGGAATTGGAGGTATCCAGATGTACAATGATGAAATTTATTCCGTAAGGTATGGTTTTGATCCTATTTATAACCAGGGAACCGGCTATGATTATTATAGCGGAGTGCCGGAGCCGCATTATCCCTATCCCATGCCCTGTCCTGAATACCCATCAGTGCCCGCACCGCCTGTTCAACCGGCACCGCCCATGATGCCCTTACCCCCCATGATGCCGATGCATCCCGTAGATCCATGGTCGGGGATGAAGATGCATTGCCTGATCCAGCTTAAGAATATCCTAGAAAAAGCCATGGATAAGAAGGTGGCATTGACTATAGAAGGTGCCAGGGGTAACTTTGATTGTGTTCGGATAATCAGCGTTGACGAGTGTAAGGTTGTGGTTGAGACAAAGAATGGGGTTTGCATAATTTCCCTTAGAGAAATAACGGCGGTCTGCATGACCAGGGAAGTGGCCGATGAAATCTTCGAGGATTAGGATAGGAACCTTTGGCTACTTAAGATGGAGTCTTGATATAAGTAAATCACCGGGTTCTAGATTATAGGCATCGCAGTGGCGGTGCTTTTTTCTGTCATAATTGCTGCCACTGGCCTTGGTATGCTATAATGGGCTATATATTTAATAAGTGATTAAATACATAACGGTTAGGGGATGCATTCTATGCATAGGGAAATTGTAAAATCTGTCAAAGGAGACCGTATGTCAGTGTTGGGCCTGTCCTTGGGACTGACGGTGCTATTGGTTGTCATAGTTGGAATTGCCAACTTCATATATAACAGATTTGAAATAAGCTACAGCGGGTATATCGCATTTCTATTGTACATACTTGTGGGTATATATGTATATCGAAGGAGAATATTGGAGTATAGTTATACTCTAAAAGGGAACATATTGGTCTTTGAAAGCCTGGTAGGCAAGCGAAGCCGTGAGATTGCCAGGGTTTCCCTCGACAGGATTTTATATTTTTGTCCCCTGGCCCATGAGCGAAGGGACAAGAATACCAGGTATAGGAGTCATTTTATTGCCTTTGGCAGGTATTCTCCCGACAACTATGTACTAGCCTTTGAAAAAGACGATAGGATTCATAGAATAGTCTTTAAACCAAGCCGGAAACTTGTCGATTTAATTAAAGATTCATAGGTACTTGCACTTTATAGCCTTATCCGGAATAAAATAGTAAAAGCCGGCAATCCTTTAGATAATCAAGAAAGTATTAGGATAAGGCGGTGCAAGGATGATCCGAATAATTGAATGTTGTGTGTGCAAGAGAATGACCAGGGCCAATCTCCTTCTATGGGACACCAATATATGTCTTGAATGTGAACAGAAGATCATAGATCTTGACAGCGATCATGAGGATTACCTGGTGTTAAAAGAGGGGATAAAGAGGATATTGCGGTATAATCAGCCGGTATCCGGGCCATGATATGCACTTTGGGCTGGGCTGGAAAATCTCAATGGGAAATGGCATGGATGATGGACTTTCTTGTATAGGAGTGGATAAGGATGAGGGGTTATTTTATTACCTTTGAGGGTCCTGATGGGGCGGGCAAGACCACACAGATAGACCTGTTAAGTAAGTATTTGTTGGACAAGGGCCTGAATGTAGTAGTCACCCGTGAGCCGGGAGGGACGCCCATCAGTGAGGCCATAAGGGGGATTATCCTGGATACGAATCATAGTGAAATGGATCCTGTTACAGAGATGTATCTTTACGCCGCATCCCGAGCCCAGCATGTAAGTCAACTGATAGCTCCTGCCCTAAGACAGGGTAAGATAGTGCTCTGCGATAGATTTGTTGATTCCAGCATAGCCTACCAGGGGGCTGGTCGGGGACTGGGTATGAAGATGGTAGAGGAGATCAACAGTGCTGCTCTTCAGGGTGTCATGCCTGATATAACCCTGTTTTTTGATATTGACCCGGAAAAAGGGCTGACCAGGGGGCGTAATCGTGATCGCAGGGCGGACAGGTTGGAACTGGAAGGCATTGGATTTCACAGGGATGTGTATGAGGCCTTTTGCAGATTATGTCATATGTATCCTGAAAGGTTCAGGCGTATCAATGCCGATGGAGATATAATGGAGATCCATCGTCAGATAATTAACTTAATTGAGCAATTGCCTAAGTATGGAAAATAGGATATAATAAATATAGAAGTATAGAATAAAAATTTCGGTTTAGCGTCACAAGAATTGAAAGGAGGTATTTCCGGTGAAATTAATAATTGCCGTAGTTCAGGATGAAGATTCCCAGAAGCTTATTTCGAGACTTATGAAGGCAGGGTATGGAGTTACCAAGCTGGCAACGACAGGAGGATTCCTGAGAGCGGGAAACACGACACTGCTCATAGGGGTAGATAACGAGAGGCTGGAAAATGCCATGGGAATAATCGAGAATGTATGCAAGAGCCGCAAGCAGGTAGCTACATCGCCAACACCAATGGCAGGTGCAACCGGTATGTACGTTCCTTATCCCGTTGAGGTAACGGTGGGGGGCGCTACAGTTTTTGTAGTGAACGTTGAGGAGTTCAGAAAAATATGAGAGTAGAAAATCTTGGCAGCCGCCCCGACGAGGGCCAAAGGGCCGGAGGGGCAAGGGGTGCCATGGGACAAAACGTATTAGGCTCCCATGCCAAATCCTTTGACAGCTTCCTGAACGACAGCCAATACAGATCCATGAATGAAGAGCTGGCTTCAATGATGGAAGACATCAAAAGACAGGGGGAGAGTCTGGCCAACAGGACGAATCTTGGCGAGCTTTTACGGTATAAAAGGATGGTCTCCCAGTTCTTGGATATATCCGTAAACAAGATGCTGAAACTAAGAAAAAAGGATTATATCGATGGGAGTGGAAGGCACCACATATACGCTGTGGTACAAAAGGTGGATCAAAATCTAGAAGCCCTGACCCAGGAGGTATTGAGTACCCAGAGGGATCAGCTGGTGGTGCTCAGTTATATAGATGATATTCGGGGGCTTTTAATGGATTTGATTCTCTAATACAGGGAGAGAAGAGATGAATAGCAACCATATTATTGGACAATCCACCCTTATCAAGGGCCTCAAGGCCATAGTTGATAGCGGCAGGGTTGTTCATTCTTATATATTTACAGGTCCTGAGGGCGTTGGCAAGAAGACCATATCCGATTTCTTTGCTAAAATGCTTCTCTGCACCGATCAGGATAAGCCATGCAATCAATGTAAATCATGCCGTCAATTTGAATCAGGAAACCAACCGGACTTGATCCGGCTAAAAAGTGAAAAGGGAGTTATAAGGGTTGATGCCATAAGGGATCTAAGAAAGGATATAGGCATTAAGCCCTACCAGGGCTCAAGAAAGGTATACATCATAGAAGATGGAGAAACTATGAACCAACATGCACAGAATGCTTTTTTAAAAACCCTGGAGGAACCCCCGGAACACGCCGTCATAATGATATTGGCCAACAATCTGACCGGCCTGTTTCCCACCATCATATCCAGATGCCAGCAGATTAGGATACCAAGCTTATCTACCAATGAGGTGGCACAGATCATTGAAAGAAAAACACAGATGACCAGGGAAGAATCCCTTGTTTTTGGGAAGTTATCACAAGGGATTCCGGGCATAGGTCTTAAGCTGGCCAAATCCGATCAATACCGGCAATTGAGGGGGGAATCCCTGTCGATACTGAATAAACTGGCAAACAGTACCTTGGTGGAAGCCATGGGTTATATAGATTTCTTTATGGATCATAAGGATGATACTGATGAAATATTGGACATCATGGAGCTTTGGTTTAGAGATGTCCTGGTACTAAAACAGGGTGGTTGCAGGGATGTGATAATTAACATGGATAAAATATCCCGGCTGGAGTCCCTGGCAAAGAACTTTACAATCCCTGCTATACAGGGTATCATAGAAAATATAGAAGATAGCAAAAAGATGCTAAAATCCCATGCAAACTTTCAATTGACAATTGAAAATATGCTGATGAAAATTCAAGGAAGTGGTAAGCATGCAGGAGGTAGTAGGAGTACGGTTTAAAAAAGCCGGCAAAATATATTATTTTAGCCCTGATAATATAGAGTTGGTTAAAGGACAATGTGCTATAGTTGAAACCTCCAGGGGTATTGAATACGGAGAGGTTGTAGTAGGTCCTAAACTTGTTCCTGAAGAGGACATTGTATCCCCCTTAAAGAAGGTCATCAGGCGGGCTACAGAGGAAGACGCTCAAAAAGTAAGGGAAAACAAGGCAAAAGAGAAGGAAGCCTTTGATATATGTGGAGAAAAGATAGAAGAACACAAACTGCCTATGAAGCTGGTGGATGTGGAATACACCTTTGACAACAGCAAGGTCATTTTCTATTTTACCGCAGACGGCAGGGTGGATTTCAGGGAGCTGGTTAAGGATCTGGCTTCCATCTTCAGAACTCGGATAGAGCTGAGGCAGATAGGGGTAAGGGATGAAGCCAAGATGATAGGAGGATTAGGTCCCTGTGGAAGGCCCTTATGCTGCAAGAGTTTTTTAGGTGAATTTGAGCCGGTATCTATAAAGATGGCCAAGGAACAGAATTTATCCCTGAACCCTACCAAAATATCGGGTATATGTGGCCGACTCATGTGCTGCTTAAAGTATGAGCAGAGCCATTATGAAGAGGTAAGAGAACATATGCCCAGGTTGAACAGTGAGATCATTACTCCCCAGGGGCCGGGGATGGTAATTAGTACCAATGCCCTTACCGGAGTTGTCAAAGCAAAGGTGATTCAAAGCGATGGAACACCGGCTGTTCTTGATTTTAGCTTTGATGAGATAAAGCGGTTAGACGGGAAAAATCAAGGGGATTATGAAAACGATTTAGGGGAATTGGATGACGAATTAGCCCCCTTGCTGGACGAATAGCAAGTTGGAACACCGTATGTTAAAAATTTGGTAAAAAGTCTTGATTTTTTGGGACAGGGTGATAGAATAGTAGAGGTGTTATTTGTGGCACTTTATGTTAGGGGTTCTAAGGCGAGGAGGTGACTTAATATGGCTTATTTTATCAATGATGAGTGTATTGCATGTGGGGCTTGTGAAGCAGAATGCCCGACAGAAGCTATATCACCGGGGGACATCTATGTAATTGATGCGGATCTATGCATTGATTGTGGGGCTTGCAACGATGTTTGTCCAGTGGATGCGCCCCAGCCGGCATAATACATAGGGACTTATAGATCTACTTTGCGGATAAGCTGTTAACAAATTAACGTTAGCAGCTTTTCTTTTTTCTTTTCCCCAAAATGTCACTTGATTTAATTCCTTGTACCGGTCCCTTCAATTCTATAGTAATTAAGTCCTATATTATAAGGAAAATGCATTATTTCGTATTTTGGGCAGGAATTCGTAAAAAAATATCGAATGAATTATAGTACAACTAATATTATGTATAGTAGAATATTCTATAGATAAAGGGTGGTTTAAATGTTTAGGAGGTTCCTGGCTGTTTTAGTAGGCATCATGGTTTGCATTAACCTGTTATGGGTTCCGCCGATACAGGGGGCAGGTGATAATAGTCTGATCCGGGTGAAACTGGCATCTATGGGTTCACCCAAGAGCGTAAATGTCTATGTGGACGGTAACTATGGGATACCCCAAATTGATAAGAACAACCTTCTGACCAAGGGAAACTATACCGTACGCATCGAATCGGGAAAACTGGTACTGGACGATAAAACCGGTTCTAAAACTGTATCTACAACTCTGGGAAGCGGCTTTACCTTTAAACGATACCAGGGAGCAGATCCCAATTACATCAAGATAGGAAGTTATAACTACAAAGGGGATATGCAGATACGTTTAAACGGTAGTTCCATAGAGCTTATAAATCATGTTCACCTGGAAACCTATCTCTATGGGGTAGTCCCCTACGAAGTCAGCAACAGTTGGCCAATTGAAGTACAAAAAGCCCAGGCCGTGGCAGCTCGTACATATGCAATGGGAAATAGAAAACCCAATTCAGCCTATGATTTGGTAGATACAACCCTTGATCAGATGTATAGGGGTTATAAGGCCAGCTATAAAAATTCAATAAAAGCTGTTGACGATACCTTCGGGAAGGTACTGAAATATGGTAGCGGCTATGCCGGCACTTTCTATTCTGCCACCAATGGCGGTATGATCGAGTCCGCAAAAAACCTATGGGGGACGAACTTGGACTATAGTCAGGTAAAGGAAGATCCCTATGATTTGAGAAACGAAAGTAATCCCTATCGCAGCTGGACCGTGACCTACAAGAAAAAGCCTGTTGATTCCGGTCTCCTGTCCAGATTGAAATTTCAAGATGCCCTGAAGAACAAGGGCCTGAAAGAGTCGGACATAGAGAACCTCGAGATAAAGGAATTTAGCTTTGACTATAATAGCAGCACCAGGGCCGATAAGGGTAAAATCGTCCTGTCAATGAACAAAAAGCAGGATTCTCCTGAGGGTGAAACACCTCCGGAAGAGGTAGAGCCACCTGAGGAGATACTCATTACCATCAACCTTTCCAAGGGGAATATCCGCTCTATCCTTGATTTAAGGAGTCTCCTGTTTAAAGTAGAGGATAAAGAGGACAGCTTTGTCTTTAAGGGCAGCGGTTGGGGCCATGGGATAGGCATGAGCCAATATGGTGCCCAGCAGATGGCCAAGGAAGGAAAGAGTTATAAGGAAATCCTCAGCTTCTATTATCCCGGTACCAAGTTGACGGATCTTGGCATTCCATCAGATAGGGGAGGAGATCCAAGGCCGGATCCCGAGCCGGAGACAAAACCAGATCCTAAACCTGAAACAAAACCCGATCCCAAACCCGAGGATCAATCCAAGCAACAATTTGGCAGGGTTAATGTATCTTCCAGCCTCAACGTAAGGCAGGGTGCAGGAACCGGTTATAAGAAAATAGGAAGCCTATACAAGGGTGATAGGGTAGAAATTCTGGATCGAAGTGGTGCCTGGTACAAGATTAAAAAGGGCAGCCTGCAGGGATATGTCCATGGAGACTACATTGTATTGGAAGATACCGGACAATCATCTCCGCCACCTACCTCAGGACAGGATCCAAAACCGGGCAAAACAGATCCGGCACCACCGCCCTCGGATGACAGGCGCTATGGAATAGTGACGGCATCGTCTCTCAACGTTAGGAGTGGTCCCAGCACAAAAAATCATATTGTGGGTATGGTAGTCAAAGGAACAAAGCTTACGATATTGGGTACTCAGGGATCTTGGTATAGAATAAGCTTAAACGGCAAGGATGGCTATGTACATGGCAATTATGTAAAACTCGAGACTTCGAAGAATGAGACAACACCGCCACCAGCTAATACTGTAATAGGGAAGGCTACGGTAACGGCGTCCAGCCTGAACGTAAGGAATGGAGCCGGTACCAGCCACAAGAAAATAGGCAGTCTGACCAAGGGTAAACAGGTGGAACTGCTGGAAAAGACAGGCTCCTGGTATAAGATAAAGTATGGAAGCGGTACGGGCTATGTCCATGGGAACTATTTAAAGCTTAACAGCTCAGGTACCACAAATCCGACACCCCCATCAACACCACCGTCCAATAATACTGTAATAGGAAGGGCCACGGTAACAGCGTCCAGCCTGAACGTAAGGAGCGGAGCCGGTACCAGCAACAAGAAAATAGGTAGTCTGGCCAAGGGTAAACAGGTGGAACTACTGGAAAAGACAGGCTCCTGGTATAAGATAAAGTACGGCAACGGTACGGGCTATGTCGATGGGAAATACCTAAAGCTGACATCAGACAGTGAGACCAGCAGAGGAACAGAACAGCGTACGGGAACTGTAACCGCGTCGTCTCTGAATGTACGAACCGGTCCAGGAACAAAATACTCCAGAGTGGGACTTTTGTATCGCGGAGCCAAGGTGTCAATTACAGGTGAAAGCGGTTCCTGGTACAAGATCAAGAGTGGTTCACTAAGCGGTTATGTATCAAAATCCTACATCAAGTGATAAAGAAAGAACTGCAATAAAAAAGGGCTTCTGCGATTTACCTACCGCAGAAGCCTTTACTGTTTCTTGTACTTATTCTGTAACTTTATTATACAAAAAATCATGCAACTGTTTAGTGTTGGCATCCAGATCCGGCACATATACTGCCATACCCCTTATGGTCTGGCTTTTATAGGTATCTTTGGCCGGAACTCTGTACTGGTAAATCTTTTTATCCTTCATGGTCAGTACCGTAGTCCCCAGGCTTATAATATCCGATGCAGGTATATTGGTGTCGGTATAGGGAATGAGTGAGGCCACCAGGTTAGGTAGCTTCATTGGATTTATGGATTTCATCTGGTTAAAGATTTGAGTCATAACCCTTCTCTGTCTTTCGGTACGTTCCGAGTCACCGTCCCCTACCTTTCTTATTCTGGAATAGGCTACGGCCTGCTTACCGTCCAGGGTTTGGACGCCCGCCTCGGTTAATTGAGGGGATGTCCTATTTTGCTTATCCAATTTATTGAGCTCGTTTATGACAGAATTGATATATTTGATCTCCTTCTGCTTAACGTCTATTTCAACACCACCTATAGCGTTTATGATCTCTTCCAAGCCAAAAAAGTCTACACTCACATAACGGGTTATGTTCAGGTTGAAATTCTGGTTAATAGTTTTCATGGCCAGCATAGGACCTCCAAAGGAATAAGCGGCATTGATTCTGTTGTCCTTCCTGTCAGGTATGGAAACATAGAGGTCCCTCATAATGGAGGACAGCTTCAGTTGGCCGTTTTTCTTGTCCACAGTAGCTATCATTATGGCGTCCGAGCGACCGTTCTCATTGCGGTTGCGCCTGTCAGTCCCCAGTAAAAGGATATTTATGGTCCCGGTGTCTTCCTCTATAGGGGCACTCTCCGGTATACCAAAATCTCCGGGATTCTCATCCCATATAATTGGACTATTATCCATGTCAGACAGTGCACCTATAATCTTGTATATATAACCCCCAATTCCCACTAGGATAATCAGCAATACAGCCAATACCCCCACTAACACCTTTTTCATAACAATTCCTCCATCTAGTTCGCCTTGTAGTCTTTAACTAATCCTCATTATTCAAACAGTTCAGACGAAATTATACCCGCTACTTATAGAAGTAGGGGCTTCATCCATCTCGTTATATTATTCTATAAAAACCTACACCCGTCAATAGATTGTAATAGTCTTAATAATAATATAATAATATGCAGTATATGAATTAAGAACTTGTACTGGTTCATCAGTATATTGCATACATAGTTAATAGCCTTATCTGTAATCTTGTGTTATAATTTCAAAAAGTGGTTTGGAAGGTTGAGACAGACTTGATGGATGGGATAAACTTCACGGATAAGGCTAAGAGATATACATGGATATTGCCCGTAATTTGGATGGGAGTCATATTTAT
>JAAYRX010000123.1 GCA_012518535.1 Clostridiales bacterium
CCGGCAGGCCATATATGTGATCTCCGTGAAAATGGGTCAGGCATATGATATCCAGGGTTTTAAACCCGGTTTTATTTTCCCTCATGGAAACCTGGGTGCCCTCCCCGCAATCTATGAGAATTTTTCTCGATTGGTAGTCTATGAGCATAGATGAAAGGTATCTGTTGGGCATGGGCATACCGCCACCGCTGCCTAAAAGGGTTACCACTATCAATTAATCCTTCCTCCCCAAAATTAATATATCTAACCTTTCTTCTTAAGGATACTATAGCTGAATTTCATATACAATAGTTTATGTTGACATGCAACTGGCTATTAAATACAATACCAATTATACAAGTATACTTAAACTGGGTAATTTGCCTATTATGCTGGTACATAATCGCATACGGTTAACCAGTATAGCGCATCAATTCAACCTGGAGTAAACTTCTTATGAAATAAAGGAGTATGTTTTAAGCAGAAATATAGTTTCAGGCAATAAAAGCCATGGAAGAGGGAGGGTACAATTATGTTACAGAAACAAGGCTGGATGAGGTATGATACGGAGCTTATGTTTGAATGGAAACAAGCCAGGGATGAAGGTCGGGATGTGGAACATCTTAAAGAACTTTGCCAACAGGTAGCAGGGGCAGCCAAGGATGAATCCTATAAGGAGATTGCTCAGGGAATCCGCCAAAAGCTAATAAATGCACCTGTTTTACCGGACCACCCCTATGTTGAACCATCAGAGTTAAAGGATATTTTGGATGAAAGAAGAAAACCAAAAACAAACCTTGATAGGAATATATCCCTGGAGGAACTGAAGATCAAGTTGGCAGGGGCGTGGATTGGACGCATATCGGGATGTTTGTTGGGAAAACCTGTAGAAGGTTTTAAAAGAAAGCAGCTGGATGAATTATTAAAAGTGACAGGGAATTATCCCATGGAAAGGTATATCACCAGGGATCAAATACCGGATAAATTTGCCGAGGTAATCGAATACGATCCGAATATATTTGAAAAGCGCTGCTGGGCGGATACAATTGATGGGATAGCACCTGTAGATGATGATACCAATTATACTGTACTGGCAATGAAGATAGTTGAGGAATATGGTATAGATTTTTGCCCCGATGATGTTTTGGAAGCATGGCTTTCATGGGTCCCTATGTTTTCAACCTGTACAGCGGAGCGGGTTGCATATAGGAATGCGGCATCCGGTTTGTACGCTCCTGAGACAGCTGTCCATAACAACCCATATCGTGAATGGATAGGCGCGCAGATTCGTGGGGACTTTTATGGCTATATAAACCCGGGAGATCCGGAAAAGGCAGCTGAGATGGGCTGGAGGGATGCATGTATTTCCCACGTGAGAAATGGAATATACGGGGAAATGTTTGTTGCAGCCATGAATGCGGCGGCTATGGTAACAGACGATATTATTACCATTATAGAATCCGGTCTGGATCAAATACCGTCAAAATCCAGACTATACCGGGATGTAAATCAGATTCTTGATTGGTATAAATCCGGCGAAACTGTGGATAAGGTAATAGATTATATCCACCGGCAATATAATGAACATGATGCCCATGATTGGTGCCATACTAACTCTAATGCAATGGTTGTGGTTATGGCCCTGTTGTATGGGGATATGGATTTCGGCAAGTCGATCTGCCTTTCTGTACAGGCTGCATTTGATACCGATTGCAATGGGGCAACGGTAGGCTCTATTATGGGGATGATTCTGGGGAAAAACAGGATACCTCCTTATTGGTATGAAGATTTTAATCTACGCCTTGCCACTACTATAATAGGCTATCCTCAGGTAAAGGTAGACGAATTGGTGGAAAAAACATTGCAGCTTATATAAGTCAGACGGCAAAGGTTTTATACGTGGTAGTTATTATTTGGTCACCGGTTGGCGTATATTGGATATTTAGGGACAAAATATCGGATTATTAGGGTGGGATATGGCGAAAAAGTTTAGCTCTGCTATTAGGAAGTTGGATTGGAAGAAAATAATGGGTGCGTTACTTTTGATTACGCTGTTATTTTCAATAGCATATTCCATTGTAAAGATAGTAAACGCACCCCATGAAGGAGAAGGACTGGATGAATCCGTAAGGGTGAAAAGTGACTATACCTTAATGCTGATACAGTGTGTATTGGGACTTATAGTTATGGCTATACCCTCTCTCATCGAGAGAAGATGGATGATCAACATACCAAACTATATGTATGTGCTCTATTTTATATTTCTATACTGTGCCATATACCTTGGTGAGGTAAGAAATTTCTACTTTGCCATTCCTCATTGGGATACCATATTACATGCTTTTAGTGGCGCCATGCTAGGGGCTTTAGGTTTTAGTTTAGTTACCATCCTAAACGGTTCAAAGCGACTAAGATTGAAGTTAAGCCCCTTTTTTATAGCCCTGTTTGCATTTTGCTTTGCCCTTGCAGCAGGCAGCGTTTGGGAAATCTATGAATATACCTTTGATGGTCTGTTATCCTTGAACATGCAAAAATATGCTTTGGAGGACAGAACCTTGCTAGTAGGCCGTGAAGCATTAAGGGACACTATGAAGGATCTAATAGTAGATGCCTTAAGCGCACTTATAATCTCAATCTTAGGTTTTTTCACCATTAAGAGGGATAAGTTGGCAAAGGACTATGAAAAAGCTAGAGAGATTGAGTAGCAGAACTATTGGGTATGGTATATTAGCCCAATAGGACGAGGATGGATAAGCTTACAGAGAATCGTCATCACCTATGTTGGGAGTAGTTGTTTATGCAGGACATAATTATGACATTGGCTAAAAATTTGGGCGTTAGGGAAAAACAGGTGGAAGATACCATTGCTCTATTGGACGAGGGCAATACCGTTCCCTTTATCGCCAGATATCGAAAAGAAGTTACCGGAGGATTGGATGACGCCCAGCTTCGGGAACTTTTGGACCAGCTTACATATCTACGGAATATGAAGGCCAGGCGGGAGGAGATTACCCGGCTGATAGACGAACAGGGTAAGCTGAATCAGGAATTGGTGGATAGGATAAACGGAGCTGCCACCATGACAGAATTGGAGGATATATACAGGCCCTACAGGCCTAAAAGGCGAACCCGGGCTACCATAGCCAGGGAGAAGGGTCTTGAACCATTGGCGGATTTATTGCTGGTTCAGGAGTTAATGGAAGGGGATATATTAGAAATATCCGCTTCATATATAGATCCGGAGAAGGAGGTAACTACCGCCGAGGAGGCCCTGGCAGGTGCAATGGACATCGTAGCAGAAGTTTTTTCCGATGATGCCGATCTTAGAAAAGCCATAAGGGAATACACCGTTGACCGGGGTATATTGGAGGTGAGGGGTGATCCTGAGGCGCAATCGGTCTATGAGATGTACTATGAATATAATGAAGCCGTGAAGAGAATTGTACCCCATAGGATCCTGGCCATCAACCGAGGTGAAAAGGAAGGCTTCCTTAACGTAAGAATAGTTGTGGATGAGCAAGAGATGATGAGTCTTATAGAAGGCAGGGTAGTAAACAATAAGAACAGTATAGTGTTTCCTTATGTTCAGGAGATAATCGCGGATTCCTACAAGCGGCTCATTGCCCCGTCCATCGAACGAGAGATACGCAGTCATCTGACAGAGATCGCCGAAGAACAGGCCATTAAGGTCTTTGGTGAGAACCTAAAAAACCTCCTTTTACAGCCCCCCATTAAGGATAGGATAGTGATGGGCCTGGATCCCGGTTACCGGACCGGAAACAAGGTGGCTGTGGTGGATGGTACCGGCAAGGTGTTGGATACCGGGGTTGCCTACATGACCCTGCCTCACCATGATATAGACAAGGCCAAGTACTATTTACGACACCTTATAGCCAGACATAATGTAAATATAATAGCTATAGGCAACGGTACGGCATCTAAGGAAACCGAAATTGTGGTTGCCGATCTGTTAAAGGAAATAGACAGCCAGATCTACTATACAGTTGTCAACGAAGCAGGGGCCTCAGTGTATTCCGCTTCAGCCCTTGGCAGTGAGGAGTTTCCTGAATTTGACGTTGCCTTAAGGAGTGCAATATCCATTGCCAGAAGACTTCAGGATCCTCTGGCAGAGCTGGTAAAAATCGATCCTAAGGCCATTGGAGTAGGTCAATATCAACACGATGTCAACCAAAAGAGGATGGCGGAAACCCTTCAGGGGGTAGTGGAAGACTGTGTAAACAGCGTAGGGGTGGATCTCAACACCGCATCACCATCTCTGCTTCAATATGTTGCCGGGATAAGCAGGACAGTATCCAAGACCATCGTTTCCTATAGGATAGAGAAGGGGAAGTTTACCTCCCGCAAGGAGCTCCTAAAGGTAAGTAAACTTGGACCTAAAACTTTTGAACAATGTGCAGGATTTTTAAGGATACCCGGTGCGGTCAATGTATTGGACAACACCGCTGTCCATCCTGAATCCTATGAGGCAACGGCTAAACTTTTAGAACTAAAAGGATACTCCTTGGAGGACTTGTCCGAAGGTAGTTTCAGGGCCTTGCAGAAGGAGATAGAGGGATGGAATATAAAAGAGCTATCCTCCACCTTGGGGCTGGGCATTCCAACCCTAAAGGATATTCTAGAGGAACTGAAGAAGCCGGGAAGGGATCCAAGGGATGAGCTGCCCCAGCCTGTACTCAGAACCGATGTTATGGACATAAATGATTTAAAGCCCGAGATGACCCTTACGGGAACCGTCCGCAATGTGGTGGACTTTGGGGCTTTTGTGGATATAGGGATGCATCAGGATGGGCTGGTACATATTTCGCAGTTGACCGATAGCTATGTAAAGCATCCCATGGACATAGTACAGGTAGGGGATATAGTCAAGGTAAGGGTTCTAAATGTAGACACAGAGCGGGGAAGAATCTCCCTTACCATGAGGGATATATAGATGGGGGTAAGAAGATGATTTTAATAAAAAAAGGCAAGATTCTCACCATGAACGATAGAGTTTACGAGCAGGGCGATATTCTGATTAAGGGGAAGAAGATCCTAAGGATAGGAGAAAATATTGAAGTCCCTCATGATGCCGAAGTTATCGATGCCACAGGTATGTGGGTAATGCCGGGCATAGTGGATGCCCATTGTCATATCGGGATGTGGGAGGACGGGATTGGATTTGAAGGTTCCGACGGTAATGAGGCTACCGACCCTGTAACTCCGGAGCTGAGAGCCATAGATGGAATTAATCCTGAGGACAACTGTTTTCGTGAAGCCAGAGAAAACGGTATCACTACGGTGGTGACCGGACCGGGTAGTGCCAATGTCATCGGTGGTCAGTTTGCAGCCCTTAAGACCTATGGCAGGCGGGTGGATGATATGGTAATTAAAGAGCCCCTGGCATTAAAGGTTGCTTTTGGGGAGAACCCTAAGTGGGTCTATGACGGACAAAAGAAGGCACCCAGCACTCGGATGGCGACCGCCGCAATTCTTAGGGAGAACCTGATTAAGGCTCAAAACTACAAGAGAAAGCTGGAGCAGGGTGAAAAAGATCCCGATAAGATGCCGGACAGGGACCTGAAGATGGAGATCATGGTCAAGGTTTTAAAAAGAGAAATACCCTTAAAAGCCCATGCTCATCGGGCCGATGATATCTTAACCGCCCTTAGGATAGCCAGTGAATTTAACCTGGATATAACCTTGGATCATTGTACCGAAGGCCACAGAATATCCGATTTTCTATTGGAAGAGGAGGCCAAGGTAATTGTAGGGCCTTTGTTTAGCGAGCGGAGTAAGGTTGAACTTAAGAACATGACCTTTAAGGCCCCCGGGATTCTATCCAAGGCCGGGGTAAAGGTAGCCATGATGACGGATCATCCGGTTATCCCCATACAATATCTGCCGGTATGTGCAGCCATAGCTGTCAAAGAGGGTATGGATGAGATGGATGCCTTAAGGTCTATCACCATAAATGCCGCTGAGATTACGGGAATAGACGATAGGGTAGGGAGCTTGGAGCAGGGCAAGGATGCCGATATAGTTATATTTGATGGACACCCTCTGGACTTTCGTACCAGGGCAGTGTGGGTATTTATCGATGGATATGCCGTAAAAAAACCGGAATAGGTTATGGTTAAAAATTTAACTATCCTTTGACAAGTTGTGCTATAATAGACGAGAAAACATCAAAATTCAACATTTTATTACGGGACGGTGCAGAATACACAAGCGTATATTAGTGGAGTGTATTTCACAAGATCCATGTTGAAAGTATTCATATATGGAGGAATTGGAATGAAGAATAAAAGACTTATTATATTTTTGGTAATTTTAGCCCTTGGCGTAGTGGCCGTAACCGGCTGCCAGAGCGGAGACAAGCCCAGTGATATAACCGTGAAGGTAGCGGCATTGAACGGACCTACAGGTATGGGTATGGTAAAGATGATGGAAGAAGCCAAGGATGACGGTACTTATAACTACGAATTCACTACCGTTGGCGCCCCTGACGAGCTTTCAGGCAAGATAATCAGCGGAGAATTTCAGATAGCAGCACTGCCTACCAACATGGCATCGGTTATCTATAATAAGACTGATGGTCAGATTCAGCTGGCTGCCATAAATACCCTGGGCGTTTTGTATATATTGGAAGATGGAGAGGACATACAGGAAATAGCCGATCTAAAGGATAAAAAGATCAACGTCAGTGGCAAGGGGGCAACCCCCGATTATATACTCCAATATCTTTTGAAGGAAAATGGCCTGGATGCGGAAAAGGACCTGGAAATTGATTTTTCCATGCAACATGCCGACTTGGCCGCTGCAGTCGCAGAAGGTGACGTTAGTATCGCTCTGCTACCTGAACCCCATGTTACTTCAGCCCTTATGAAAAATGAAAATCTAAGGGTTGCTCTGGATGTAACCAAGGAATGGGAGAAGGTGACGGGGGATGAAAACCCTCTGCCCATGGGATGTATAGTGGTGCAGAAGGATTTTGCAAAGGACAACCCCAAAATAATGGAGGATTTCCTGGATAGATATGAAAAATCAGTTAATTGGGTCAACGAAAATCATGAAGAAGCAGGCCAGCTGGTAGAGAAACACGGTATCCTTCCCAACGGGAAGCTGGCAGAGAAAGCTATACCGAAAGCCAACATAGTATTTTTGGACGGAGAAAAGTCTAAAAGTCCGATGAATGCCTTTTTGGAGGTATTATATGAGCTAAATCCTGCATCTGTGGGAGGGAAGCTTCCCGATGAGGCCTTCTACTATACCAAATAATAAAAAAATAGCCAGACCACTTATAATACTTTTTTGGCTCGGGGTTTGGGGGGGAGTTTCTCTTTTGATAAACAGGGAGATTTACCTTCCCTCCCCCATAAGAACACTTAGGGCATTTATTGAATTGTCCACAACGGCAGAATTTTGGTCCAGCATAGCCATGACCTTTATTAGGGTAGCCATAGGCTTTCTGGTATCATGTCTGGCGGGAGTAATCCTTGGTATACTGTGCGGTCTGAATAGTTTTCTTTATGATGCCTTTAATCCATTGGCTATAACAATAAAATCCACCCCGGTTATGTCCGTTATAATCATTGCCCTTATATGGTTTCAATCGGGGCAAGTGCCTGTATTTGTGTGCTTCTTAATGTGCTTTCCTGTAATATGGACCAATGTAGTCCAGGGTGTAAAACAGGTTGATAAGCGATTGCTGCAGATGGCCAAGGTGTATAAGGTGGACCGATGGCATATTTTAAAAGGGATCTATATTCCATCGCTAACCCCCTACCTGATGGCGGGCATTATAACATCTTTGGGATTTGGCTGGAAGGTAACGGTGGCAGCGGAGGTATTGAGTAGCCCCAAGTATTCCATAGGCGGGCATCTCTATAATGCAAAGGTATACCTGGAATCCCCAGAACTGTTTGCCTGGACCAGTGTGGTCATTGTCCTAAGCTTTGCCTTTGAATATCTGTTTAAAAGGATTGCA
>JAAYRX010000017.1 GCA_012518535.1 Clostridiales bacterium
CTGTCCATCAACCGCTGGAACAAAAACCATGCCCAAAAGAGGTTTGGGGGGACGGAAGTACTGTTATCGGAGCTTTCCCAGTGCGCTCCTTCACGGGAGGACGTGGAAGGGGAAATCCAATCCAGGGAGATAACCAAAGTTTTAAACAATTGGCTTCGCTCCCTGTCTCAAGGGGACAGGGTACTGTTCCTCCGCAGATATTGGTTCTGTGAAACCTTAAATGCCCTTGCCAGGGAATGGGGTACTACACCCAACAAGCTGGCGGGACGGATGTACCGCCTAAGGCAGAGCCTCAGGATAGAACTGGAAAAGGAGGGTATTTGGCTATGAAGGGGAAGAGGATCTTTGATGCCATTACAGAAGTAGATGATGAGTTAGTGGATGAAGCACGAACAGTCAAGCTGAAAAAGAGAATCAAACCATGGAGGATTTGGGGCATAGTTGCCGCCTGCCTGGTACTGGTGCTGGGCATAGGTCAGCTTACCTCTATATGGCAGGTAATTTTTTCAGGAAGAGGTTCTGGTGGCGGCACAGAGCCGATCATGGATGTGATTTACCCCAAAGCCCTTGCTTTTGAGGATACAGACGGGGCATGGGAGGTCCGGGATGAAAACCCCGTGGATGAGGCCTTTGAGGCGGCTATAAAGGATTTTGCATATAAAACCTCTGTCCGGATTTTTGAAAACAGGGGCGATAATATAAACTACTCCCCCTTATCCCTCTACTATGCCCTGGCCCTGGCTGCCTCAGGCGCGGAGGGGGACACCCAAAGGGAGCTCTTATCCCTGTTGGGGGTAGCCGACGGTGAAACCCTGTCCATCCAAAGCGGGAATCTATACCGCCTGTTATATACCGATAACGAAATTGGGAAATTGAAGATAGCCAATTCCCTGTGGCTTGATGATGATATGAATGGAGAGCCCATTGAGTTTAAGAAGAGCTTCGTGAAAAACGCTGTGGAGAATTTCTATGCATCCTCCCATAGTGTGGACTTTGCCGATGCAGATACCACCGGGAAGGCCATGGCCAAATGGGTCTTCGACAATACCAATGGCACCTTGAATCCATCCTTTGAATTTGACAGGGATCAGATCATCAGCATCATCAATACCATCTACTTCTATGACCAATGGATTGATCGATTTAATAAGGATAAGACCGCCGTTGATGTTTTCCATCTTTCAAACGGTGAAGAGGTAAAGACCGGATTTATGAATCAGACCTTCGGCTCCGCTGGCTTTGCACGTGGGGACGGTTTTACCAGGTCATCTTTGGGGCTTAAGAATGCAGGAAGGATGATCTTTATACTGCCCGACGAGGGCATTACCCCCTATGACCTCCTTTCATCGCCGGAGCAGATGCGGGAAGCCTTCGAAGGCGGGGAGGAGTTTTACGGAGAGGTGGTATGGAAGGTACCCAAGTTCAAATTCGGTACCAGCCTTAAGCTTCTAGACGTGATCAGGGATCTTGGTGTTAACTCGGCTTTTGAGAGGGATGCTGATTTTTCAGGTATCGCAGATCACATGGCCTTTATAACCGATATAAGGCAGGATACCCATATATCCATAGATGAGGACGGGGTTGAGGCTTCCGCCTTTACCCAGATAGACTACTGTGGAGCTGCTCCCCCGGAGGACCGGGCCGAAATGATTCTGGACCGACCCTTTATCTACGGCATCACGTCACAAAACGGAGCCCTCCTGTTCGTGGGGGTCTGCGAGAACCCTGCCAAGTAGACGGATACAACCCGTTAAATAGCTTGGTACGGGAAATAGATAATCTCAAGAAAAAATGAGTAAACTTTTCAACAGGTCAATTGGCTGCAAGCCCTTTTGCAGCCAATTTTTTATGCAATTTTCGTTTATTGGCAGCCCTTCGATTTTCCATGTAGTTGACAACAGGAATATTAAATGTAAGAATATATCGAGTCGAAATGATATCCTACATACAACTAAACTTACTTATCAACAGCGTGGGGTGACGAATTGGCAAAGATAAAGAGCAAGAAGATAATAATTGCAGATCTGGGTTTGGCCCTGGTGGCTGTTTTATGGGGCGGCGGCTTTGTAGCGGTGAAAGACGCTGTAAATGACGTGGCTCCCTTTTATTTGATTGCTGCCAGGTTTGTTATATCCGGCCTGGTGCTATCCCTCTTTTATTTTAAGAGACTAAAGGGTGCAAAAATCCAGGATATAAAGGGAGGGATCCTGGTAGGCATATTCCTGTTTTTGGGTTTTAC
>JAAYRX010000124.1 GCA_012518535.1 Clostridiales bacterium
GCTCTACCTGCTGAGCTACATGGGCTTATTAGTTACTAGGAGTCGGATGTTGAATCTAATGCTGAATCTATATTAAAATAACCCTAACTTCTAGAATATGGAGCGGGTGATGGGAATCGAAGCCACGTAGCCAGCTTGGGAAGCTGGTATTCTACCATTGAACTACACCCGCATATTGTAAGTCAATACGTCCTGCTGCCCTTTGTTAGGTTTGGCAAGACCCCGAGACTTCCTGTTTCGCTGAACATCCGTGGAGAACACATTATATCTTATTACTTTTCTCCAATTTTGTCAACAGCTTTTTTTGAAACTTTCCTAGTCTCTTTCTTCCAGATAACGCTCTACCTTTCTCTTTACCCTTTGTAAGGCATTGTCTATGGATTTAACATGCCTGTCCAATTCAAGGGCAATCTCCTGGTATGTTTTCCCCTGAAGGTAGGATGTAAGAACCTCCCATTCCAGATCGCTGAGGAGCTTTTCTATAACGCTCTCTATATCCGAAAACTCCTCTTTTCTGATGATGAGCTCTTCAGGGTCCGTAACCCTGGCACCTGTTATTACGTCCAGAAGGGTCCTGTCGGATTCCTCTTCATATATGGGTTTGTTTAAGGAGATATATGAATTGAGGGGTATGTGCTTTTGTCGAGTGGCTGTCTTAATGGCAGTGATGATCTGTCTCGTAATACACAACTCAGCAAAAGCTCGGAAAGATGTCAGTTTCTGGGGCTGAAAGTCTCGAATCGCCTTATAGAGTCCGATCATGCCCTCCTGCACTATATCCTCGCGGTCTGCTCCTATCAGAAAATAGGACCGGGCCTTGGCCCTAACAAAGTTCTTATACTTTTCCAAAATGTAATCCAGGGCATAAGAATCGCCATCCAAAGCCTTGACAACTATATCCTCATCCGATAAAACTTCATAGTTCCGTGTTTTTCTACCGGCAGTACTTGCCTCCACCAAAATCCCCCCATGAATATGCCAGGCCATTTCACGACTGTGACAAGTCCATGGCCTATCCAAATTATACATTACATAATCCCGGCAAGTCAAGCCATCTTTTCCTTCTTTCGACCTGCAAATCCACTAATATGAGGGATTATTTGCTTCTCTGTCTGTTTACCTCGTACATCAGTACCCCGGCCGCCACCGAAGCATTCAAGGATGATATCCGGCCCAGCATGGGTATCCTTACAAGAAAGTCGCACTTTTCCCTGACCAGTCGTCCCAGGCCCCTTCCCTCGCTTCCCACCACCAGGGCCAGGGGACCCGTCAAATCCCTGGAGGTATATGTCTCCCCGTCCATATCGGCCCCTGCCACCCACAAGCCATGTCTCTTTAGCAGATCCAAAGTATCGGAGATGTTGGTGACCTTGGCTACCGGTACAAATTCAACTGCCCCGGCAGATGCCTTTATTGCAGCCGGGGTAAGTCCTGCAGCCCGGCGTTTGGGTATGATTACCCCGTGGGCTCCACAGCACTCTGCGGTCCTGATTACAGAACCCAGGTTATAGGGGTCTGTGATCTCATCCAGGACAATAATAAAGGGGTCTTCTCCCTGCCTGGAAGCCCGCTCCAGAATATCCTCCACCCCGACATAGCTATAGGGGGTTACAAAGGCTATGACCCCCTGATGGGCCCCGTCGGTCATGGACAATTCGTTGAGCCTTCTCCTATCCACCTCCTGGACCACTATTCCCTGTGCCTTTGCTTTTTGGGTGATTTCCAAAATCGAACCCTCCCTGGCACCCTTGGCTATCAGGAGCTTTTCCACCGTTCTGCCCGACCGCAATACTTCCAATACCGGGTTGCGCCCTTCCACCTGACCTTCGCTGTCAGCTGCCCTCTCGCTGCTTCGATTACTCATGGTTCCTTTATCTTCAGCAGCATCCCGAGCCCTTGAGTTTCTTCCCCTGTCCGTATTTTTATCCCTGAAGCGGGGACCTGCCTTTCTATCCTTGCCCTTCATATTGCATCTTCTCCTTAACCTTTATCTATGGGTTTCCAGTATCCATCCGCCTATTTCCATTAACCGGTCCATACGCTCCGTTAGGTATAAATACCCCAACAGGGCCTCAAAGCCGGTAGCATGTCTGTATTCACCTATATCCGCATTCTTGGGTATAGTCCCGGACCTTGTGTTTCTTCCCCTGCGGATTATATTTTTCTCCTCATCAGTCAAACGCTCGAAGATATCCTCCAGGGTGTGAGCCTGTGCACTGGCACTTACATAGTTGATAGCCCGATTATGGAGGTTATGTACCGTGAGGTTTTTTGTCATAATCAAATATGTTCTAACCAGTAGGTCATATACGGTATCCCCGATATAGGCTAAAACCAGAGGGTTCAGCATTTTTACTTCATCTTCCCCCATATCCCTTCCGGTTAATTCTTTCAAATATCCTATAAGCATTACATAACAACTCCCATATTATTATACCCCATTGTACACCATTTCCGGCTACCTGTCTTCTTATTAGGATGTAGTTTTTATCCCGTATGATTATTTTCTGGATAAAGGGTTATATATATGGGTAGAAGGACAAGGGATCAGATTATTATTGTAAAGGAGGATGGCCATGAACTGGTGCTATGGATGGTGGAACCTGTTTAACCCGGCCAATATGCATGGCAGAAGGTGGTTCACCGGCATGATGCCTATGCACAGCTGGTGGGGCGGCTTTTTTATGTTTCTTTTCTGGGCTCTTGTAATCGCGGGTATAGTCTATATGGTTATCCGGCTGTCTCGAAATAATTCCCGTTCGGGATATATGCCCATTGGCGAACGGGATAATGCGATAAACATTCTTCGGGAACGCTTTGCCCGGGGTGAAATAAGCCAGGATGAATACGACGAGAAGCTCAAGACATTAAAGGAGCAACTATAACCACTTTATTCATATTTAAAGGGGCTGCAGCACCGGTAGATAAATAATACCAGTGTGCCAGCCCCTTTGCTTTTAAGTATGATTGCACCATAGATTATATAAATATCTTAACGCCTTCGTCATAATGGACTTTCCTACATATAGGAAGTTATCCCTAAAAGCCTTCCGTCATATGGGTAGCATGCCTCCTAAATATTATCTCCGAGTCCTCCAGGATATCCTGATTATGGGCGGTAACCCTGCCCAGGTCTTTGACTTCCTTCATGCCTATATATCCGGATATTACCTGTGAAAAGGTTTGTATATCGCATTCCAGGTCAATGGGGGCGTCGTCTGCATCCTCTACCGTTGCTGTCCCTTCCCCAATGATGACCTTCAAGACCTTACTGTTCCATGGTGCCCATCTATCATCTACCTTGACGGTAAAGGAACCCTTGTATAGTATAGGGTAGGCATAGGCTTCGAGAGCCTTCTTAACATCTATCACCCTTATCATCATGTGAGGTCTGATTGTTTGTTCTATTGGAGGATTGGCCAGGAGCAAGGCGGTATTATCATCCTGTGGTGCCGCCCAGATCACCCTGTCGACCTGCGCACTATGGTTGTAGACAAAACGCAGGATCTCCAGCTTGGTTTCCAATGAGTCGTAGGCCATCTCCTCTATAACAAATGCCCCTTCCCTTAGGGAGTAGAGGATATATCCCGCTACACCGTTACCCTGACGGCTATACACATATCCGTATGTCCGGTCCTTTCCAAGCCTGTTGATCCTTCCTTCCCATCTCTTTCTGCCCCTTTTCACCGCGCCATTGTATTTTGAAAAGAAGTCCCCATGTACCTTTATAAGGTTATCAATATCATCGGACTTCATGGGACGGAATTCTCCCTTGCCTGCACCCATACCCCTTAATTCGTTTATGGAGATGGTGTACCTCTTATTATGAAAGGCCAGCTCCCACCCATATTTCCTGTAGAAGGGGTAGGAAAATGGAGCCAAGGCGGCAAATACAAATCCCCTGTCCCTTAAAACCTCCACGGATTTAATAAGGATGCTGGATGCACAGTGGCGATGCCTGTATTCCGGAAGGGTTGAAACCACCCCGATCCCTGCCAAAGGAACGGTTTTCCCGCAAAAATACATGTCATGGGACGAAATATATATAAGTCCTGTCAGCTTATCCTCAATAAAACAGCCAAGCCAATCTTCCGGATTGAAATTCTTGTTTACGAGGCTCTCTGTCGATTCCGCCGGCATATCAAAGCAATAGCTTAAAACATCTTTTATGGATTCCTTGTATTCGCTTTCTATATGTTTTACTTCCAAGTCATTCACCCCCAATCAATATATAATGAACAAATGGCCTTGTCAATCAATTATCC
>JAAYRX010000125.1 GCA_012518535.1 Clostridiales bacterium
CCCTCCCCGCTTCCAATGGGCACCCATTGCTGATTGACAAGTATATCCTGGGAAAGGAAGTCGAGATAGATGCCGTCAGCGACGGTGAAGATGTACTTATACCCGGCATCATGGAGCATATTGAGCGGGCAGGCGTACATTCGGGAGACAGCTTCGCCATATATCCGCCCCAAAATCTAAGTGAGAATACCAGGGAGAAGATCCTGGAATACACCATAAAAATAGCCCAGAAGCTGAAGATAAAGGGCCTCTTTAATATCCAGTTCGTAGTGGATAACGACCGTCTGTATGTACTGGAAGTGAATCCCAGAGCCAGCCGTACCGTTCCCATCCTAAGTAAGATTACCGGAATTCCCATGGTTAAATTGGCTACCAGGATTATGCTGGGAGAAAGCCTGAAAGGACTTGGCCACACAACGGGTATTCATCCGGAATCCGACTTTGTCACTGTAAAGGGACCGGTCTTCTCCTTCTCCAAGCTGATTTCCGTTGATACCCTTTTGGGACCGGAAATGAAATCCACAGGTGAGGTAATGGGCACCGATAAAACATACCCCAAAGCCCTCAAAAAGGCCATGATGGCTTCCGGGCTTACCCTGCCTCAAGGAGGCAAGGTCCTCTTTGCAGTAGCCCAGGGGGATAAGGAACCAACCCTTGAGATTGCCAGGAGCCTGGAGGAAAAAGGCTTTGAGATCTATGCCACCAACGATACCTATGAATTTTTTCGTTCAAAGGGATTGACAACCCACAGGGTAGAAAAATCCCATGTGTTGGACCTCTTAAAGGGCGGTGAGATCGGACTCATCATCAATACTCCTACCCTGGGTAAGGTAATCTCCAGGTTTGGCTTTTCCCTGAGAAGAAAGGCCATGGAATACAATATCCCCTGCCTTACCTCCCTGGATACGGCAAGGGCTATGCTGGATATTCTGGAGGATACCGGCCCTATGGAGGTTTTCTCCTTGGATCAATATAATGTCTAGCTAACTCAAGGCATTAAGTATGTATGACTCCATTTAGAAGATTTATAAAGAGGTGTAATGACTATGAAAGCCACAAATAAACCACCCCTTCGCCATCTTGTTAATCTACAGGATTATGATGAAGGGGAAATATACGATCTTATCAACCTGGCCTTCAGGCTTAAAGAGGAACAAAAAAAGGGTATTCCCCATCCTATACTATCAAATAAAGCCCTGGGAATGATCTTCTCAAAAGCATCGACCCGTACCCGGGTATCCTTCGAGGTAGGTATACACCAGCTGGGGGGCTATGGTCTCTTTCTGAACTCCTCCGATATCCAGCTGGGGCGGGGTGAGACCATTGAGGATACGGCCAGGGTATTGTCCAGGTATCTAGATGGAATTATGATCAGGACCTATGCCCAGGAGGATGTAGAGGAGCTGGCCAAATACAGCACCATACCAATAATCAACGGCCTTACGGATATGTTTCATCCCTGCCAGATCCTGGCGGATCTTATGACAATCTATGAATCAAAAGGAAAGTTGAAAGGTCTGAAGCTGGCCTATGTAGGAGACGGCAACAATGTGGCCCATTCCCTCCTGATCGGCTGCACAAAGGTAGGAATGAACATCTCTATAGCCTGTCCCAAGGGTTACGAACCCCACAAGGACGTTGTTGCTTTGGCTATAGGCAACGGTAAATCTTCAGGCTCTCTGGTTAATATAACCTCCCAGCCAAAAGAGGCTGTCAGTGATGCGGACATTGTATACACCGATGTCTGGACCAGTATGGGACAGGAAAATGAGTCCAATGAAAGATTAAAGGTCTTTGCCCCCTACCAGGTCAATCAAAAACTGTTCTCACTGGCAAAGCCGGATGCCATATTTCTTCACTGCCTGCCTGCCCATAGGGGAGAGGAAGTGACTTCGGAGGTTATTGACGGCCCCCAATCCCTGGTCTTTGAAGAGGCCGAGAATCGGCTTCATATTCAAAAAGCCGTTATGGTATCCCTAATGAGCGAACAGTAAACTGAACTATCTTTTAACAGAAGATCAAAAGGTAAAAAATCTCCCAATGTTGATCACTACGGAATTAATCTGGAATTCAAGGAGAATAATTATGAATATAATTATTAAATATGCTACTATAGACGATATCCCGGCTATCCACAGGATTACCATGGCAGCCTTTGAAAGATATGCCCTTGATCTGGGGCTACCGCAACAGGTCCATGCCTTAAAGGATAACTACGAAACCATCAAGGCAGATCTTGAAAAGAAGATCGTCCTGGTAGCCTGGGTTGGAGATGAAGCCGTAGGTACCATTCGCTGTGAGGCCCTCCCACCTGGCAATGTTGGCTATATTAGCAGGTTCGGGGTTCTGCCCGATGCCTCCAATATGGGTGTTGGCAGGGCATTATTAAAGGCCATGGAAAAAGAGGCGGTAGAGCGAGGTTTGACTCTCCTTACCCTCCATACCGCCTCTAAGATGGCCCCTTTGGTCCAGTTTTATTATAAAATGGGCTACTATATCCATTCAA
>JAAYRX010000126.1 GCA_012518535.1 Clostridiales bacterium
CAAGTATTCCATAGGCGGGCATCTCTATAATGCAAAGGTATACCTGGAATCCCCAGAACTGTTTGCCTGGACCAGTGTGGTCATTGTCCTAAGCTTTGCCTTTGAATATCTGTTTAAAAGGATTGCATCTAAGATGACGAACCATGGTCTTTAGGAGGCTGCAGTAATATGGGGAGAAAGTACGATGATTAGGCTGAAGAACATACACAAGGCATATGATGATCTGGTGGTTTTAAAGGATTTTAACATAGACTTTGAAGATGGGAAGATAACGGCTCTGCTTGGACCGTCCGGCTGTGGGAAGACCACTCTGTTAAATATAGTAGCAGGCCTTGAAGCTTATCAATCAGGCACAACAGAAGGTCTTGAGGATAAGACCTTCAGCTATATCTTTCAGGAGGACAGGCTTCTTCCCTGGGCTACAGTTGAAGGTAATTTAAGATTTGTTCTGGAAACGAGATATGATGAAGAAGAGATAAGGGTCATTTTGAAAAAGTATTTAGAAATGGTGGGACTTGAGGATTATAAGACCTATTACCCGAGCCAGCTCAGCGGCGGGATGAAGCAACGGGTGGCCATTGCCAGAGCCTTTGCCTACCCGTCGGACATACTCCTTATGGACGAGGCCTTCAAGGGCCTTGACATGGAACTGAAGACTGGGCTGATCGAATCATTTCTGGACCTTTGGGAGAAGGACAGGCGAAGGGTAATCATGGTAACCCATGACATTAACGAGGCCATGGAAATAGCTCACCATATCTATATTCTGGGAGGAAGACCCCTGGAGATAAAGGAGAAAAGGGTCGGGAAAAACAAATAGTTTTTTCAGGCCTTGATTTTTTTTGTGATATTGGTTATTATATAGACGAAAACCGAATATAAATAACTATCTTCGGGGCAGGGTGAAATTCCCTACCGGCGGTATAGCCCGCGAATCCTTGAATTGAGGATTGACCCAGTGTGATTCTGGGGCCGACAGTTATAGTCTGGATGGGAGAAGGTGGTGTTATTGTGTCTATAATGCATGGCATTCAATGATCCCCCCGAAGTTTTGGGGGGATTTTATTATGGAAAATTATTGGGTCAAACTGCATTAGCTCAGCCTGACTGGGAGAACCGGATCGGTAAGGAAATGAAAATCAATCAAGAGGAGGATTAAGATGGTTGGACAGGAATCCATAAGGAAACAAGTATTGTCAAGGAAGATATTTTCCTTAAGCGGGATAGTAAAGGTGGGACTGTTATCGGCAATAGCTTTTGTATTGATGCTATTGGAGTTTCCCATGCCTATATTTCCTGCCTTTTTAAAGATGGACATAAGTGATCTGCCCGCTTTAATTGGAGGCTTTTCACTGGGGCCTATGGCAGCTATATTAATACAACTTATAAAGAACATATTCCACATCATATTTAAGAATGATGGAACGGGCGGGGTAGGTAATCTGGCAAATTTCATAGTGGGTGTCAGCTTTACTGTGCCAGCGGCAATAGTATATATTAGGAGCAAGACCCGAAGGAATGCACTGATAGGGCTGGTATTAGGAACAATATTATTGGTGGTGTGTTCTTCTTTGGCCAATTATTATGTCCTGATTCCCTTTTATACCAAGCTTTATTTCGATGGTAATTTAGAGAATCTACTGGCTGTTATGGCTGCGGCCAATAAAAATATTACCAACGTGAAACTCTATGTCCTTTACGCTGTTATACCCTTTAACGTGATTAAAGCCCTTGTTACCTCATTTATTACTCTACTGATCTATAAAAGGGTATCCCCAATTATAAAAAAATAGATAAAGGTGAAATAGACATCGGGTTCTATAACAGGGCCCGGTGTTTTTTTGTTGAATCCCTTGTTAGAGGGTATAAATAAGGATATAATAGTTATGATTTTGGTTTAACCTGTATGTTTTGCGAATAACATCATCACTGAAGTCATCCGCTTTTCAATAGATAATGAACTAGTATAAGAAATTAATATAGGAAGTTTATAGCAGTAGATCTATTAGTTATATTTCGTAACATATATGGAAATGAATTACAAAGTTAATGGGGAAATGTAGAATATGATAGAGATAAATACTTACTCAGAAAAGGATACGCTAAAACTAGGCAAAGAAATAGGGTCATTGGCCTGGCCGGGCATGATAATCCTCTTGGAAGGGGATTTGGGGACGGGGAAAACCGTCTTGACCAGGGGACTGGCCAGAGGGCTTGGTATAGAAGAACCCATTACCAGCCCTACATATACATTGATCCATCAATACCAGGGCAGGTTGCCCCTATATCATTTTGATATATATAGGTTGAACGATGCCGAGGAGATGTATGATTTGGGATACGAGGAATTCTTTTATGGACAAGGGGTCACAGTTGTGGAGTGGCCTGAAAGGATGGGATATCTTCGACCCAATGAATACCTGGGTATCAGCATAGAAAAAGTCCCTGACAATGGTGTCGACAAGCGTAATATCAGGGTAGCCCCTGTGGGTAGGGTATACGAAGATTTTGCAAAGGAATGGATAAAATATGATGGTATTAGCAGTTGAATCTTCCGGAACGGTTGCAGCTGTAGCCGTAGCCAATAGTGATAAGCTAGTGGGTGAGTTTTTCCTTGATCATCGAAGAACCCACTCCCAACAGTTGCTCCCCTTGCTTGAGGGGCTTTTAAATAGCTTGGATATGGAACTTGGGGATATGGATATATTCGCTGTTTCCAACGGTCCCGGCTCCTTTACCGGCCTGAGGATAGGGATATCAACGGTTAAGGCTCTGGGTCAGGCACTTGATAAGCCGGTTGTGGGCGTTCCCACTTTGGATGGTTTGGCATATAATCTAATTCCCAGGGAAGGGCTTATCTGTCCTATTATGGATGCCAGGAGGGAGCAGGTATACACCTCAATCTATAGATCTGGGAGCAGTACACATAGTATCGGGGCAGGATTGGAACGGCTTGACGAGTATATGGCAATCCCGGTAGGAGCTCTTATTGAAAAACTTAAGGCTTATAACGAGCCCGTGCTATTTAATGGGGACGGAGTTATACCATACTGGGAAATAATAAGGGAAGAAATGGGGGAGAAAGCCCATAGGTCTTCCATTACCCATATGATGCAGCGGGCTTCGTCTATTGCCTGTCTGGCTTTGGAGATGGCACATTCCGGTCTCACACAGAACTATATGGAATTGGTTCCCTTTTATCTGAGAAAGTCTCAGGCTGAGCAAAAATTCGGCCTATAAGGCTAGATGGAGGCAAAATATGGAAAAAATATGGGTTCGTCCCATGAAACGGGAGGATATAAGACAGGTCCTTAATATAGAAAGATTGTGCTTTCCAACTCCTTGGTCCTATGAGGCTTTCAGGGCCGAGCTGGAGGGTAATCACTGTGCCAGATATGTAGTAGCGGAACAGGAGGGCATGGTCAAGGGCTATGGCGGTATGTGGATTATCCTGGATGAAGCCCATATAACTAATGTAGCTGTCCACCCCCATTACAGGGGCCAAGGCATCGGAGAGGCTATAATGAGGGCCTTAATTGATACAGCCCTTAACCTAAAAATCGGAAGTATGACCCTGGAGGTCAGGGTATCCAACACCATAGCTCAGAACCTGTATAAAAAACTGGGCTTTACCGGTGTCGGCATACGAAAGGGTTACTACACCGATGATGGGGAGGATGCCCTTATAATGTGGAAGGAAAAGCTCCCTTAGAGAATTTGTATAGATATAAAAGCGGTGAATTATAGAGAGGGGGGATAGTATGGGAAATATTACAGCAAGGTGGAGTATAAGGATTATCGGAATTATAATAGCTTTCCTTTTAATTTTTGTAATCTTTTTAACTGTTATTGATTGGACCGCCTTTGACCTGAATTTTTATCGTCGGGAATATAAAAAACTAAACATACCCGAATCCACTGGCATGAGCCAAGGCGATTTACTCAAAGTCACACAGGAATTGCTTGACTATATTAGGGGCAAGAGGGAAGATTTAGTGGTTGTAGCCCCCGTTCATGGACAGGAAAGACAGGTATTCAACCAAAGGGAAATTGATCATATGGTGGATGTAAAGGATTTGTTCTCCTTGGGATTCAGGTTGAGGTTGATATCCTTGGGTATATTTATAGTCCTGACTGGCTTGATAATAGGCATTAGGAGAAAAAGGTCAATAAGGGATCTTGCAATTTCCTACCTCATGGTCTTATCCATATTGATTATACTCGGCCTCGCATTAATGGGTTTTATTCTGATTGATTTCACAAAGGTGTGGGATCAGTTCCATTATATTTTTTTCACCAATGATCTATGGATTCTTGATCCAAGGACGGATATTTTAATCCAGATGGTCCCGGAGCAGTTTTTCTTTGATATGGTCGTTAGAATTCTGAGAACCTTTGGAGGGATCCTAACAGCCTTAGCTATAGGTGCCATCTATGTACTATCTCAAAAGAGATATGCCAGAGAACCCCTAAGATAGTAAACTCCCTGTTTGATATAAGGTATTGGTAGAGAGTGGTATTTTATTTAATTTGTTTAGGAGAAATGATGAAACCATGAGCTATTTTGATCGGATGAAGGATAAAATTAAGAATATAGAAGCGAAGAAGGAAGTTATAATTCTGGGGATTGAGACATCCTGCGATGAAACATCTGCGGCGGTTGTAAGAAATGGCAGGGAGGTTTTGGGGCATAAGATCGCTTCCCAGATTGAGCTGCATAGAAAGTATGGTGGTGTAGTACCGGAGATTGCGTCCCGTAAGCATGTAGAGGTTATAAACCCCCTGATCGATGAGACCGTAAAGGAGGCGGACATACCCCTTAGCGAGATGGACGGGATAGCGGTCACCTATGGTCCGGGATTGGTGGGGGCATTGCTGGTAGGGGTTGCTACTGCCAAAGCTCTGGCTTTTGGACTGGAAACTCCCCTGATTGGTGTTCACCATATAGAGGGTCACATAAGTGCTAATTATATAGTCCATAAAAATTTGGAACCCCCATTTCTGTGTTTGGTTGTTTCCGGTGGCCATAGTCATTTGGTAGGGGTAATGGATTATGGCAGATATGAAATACTGGGCCAGACCTTGGACGATGCGGCAGGGGAAGCTTACGACAAAATAGCAAGAACCCTTAAGCTGGGGTATCCGGGGGGGCCCGTAATCGATAGGTTGGCCCAACAGGGTGATCCCCATTTTGTGGAGTACCCGAGGCCCTATATTAAGGATCCCCACTACAACTTTAGTTTCAGCGGTTTAAAAACGGCAGTCATAAACCACCTTCATTCCATGGACCAGCGGGGACAGAAATACCGGGTCGAGGATATAGCAGCCAGCTTTCAGCAGGCTGTTGTGGATGTATTGGTGGATAAGACTATAAAGGCGGCAGAGGATACAAGATCCCAGAGGATTGTGCTGGCGGGAGGGGTAGCCGCTAACTCCGCTCTAAAGACACAACTTGGCAACAGGTGCCGGGAAAAGGGTATGGAACTGTATTACCCAACTCCTCTTCTTTGTACAGATAACGGTGCCATGATAGCCTCGGCAGGTTATTATAAGCTGAGGCGAGGCCTTGTATCCGATTTAACTCTAAACGCTATTCCTGGCCTGCCCCTTGCATAGCTATATTACAAGTTTGTTTTCGGTTTCCGTATTCTTTATCTTGCTAAAGATATACTGCACCTTCATGTTCTCGGACTTGGTCAATGTTTCAAAATCACCTATCAATATAAGTCTCTTTCTGGCACGGGACAGGGCTACGTTGGTTCGGCGGTAATCCTTTAAAAAGCCCGTTCGGGTGGTGGACCCGGGGGAAACATAATTACTCCTGACCCAGTTAATGATGACGTTATCCTGTTCCCTGCCCTGGAATGAGTCAATGGTATAGATGTTTTGTTCTATAAATCTGGAAATACCCTGGCTATACTCCCGGAAATATCTAGAGTGTTCCTCAAAGACCTCCCTAAGCTTTTCAGCATGAGCCTTATATGGTGTAATGATACAGATATCGCTCAGCCTTTCTCCCTCCTTAAGCAGATCCATGACCTTGTTGACGGATATCATAGCCTCCGATAGATTATAGAAGGTGGAATTGACTTCGGTTTCCATTCGCTTCTGTGGATCAATGAACTTTGAAGTATCTATTATTTCAATAGGCTTGGTAGTAAATTTCCTCTTCCTTGTAGCGGGGGGGACCTGATAGTATTCGGAGTCCAGGTTGACAGACAGCTTTCCATCATAGATCAAATCGGAGATAAAGGATATCATCAAGGGGTCCTGTGTACGGTAGTTTATATCCAGGAAAACGCTGTTAAACCGGTGAGCATCTGTTATCAGATACTCAAACATACTTTTTTGTAATGCCTCCCTCGTATACAGACTGATTTGTGGATCGTATTCCAACAGTACCTCATTCTGTATTGGGAAGGGGGGTATCTGCATATGATCCCCAATAATCACACATTTATCGGAGAACTGCATACTAAACAGGGTCTCCGGCACATCCATCTGGGAGGCCTCATCAATAATGAGCAGATCAAAATTGTTCTTAGAGATATTCCTATCCAGATAGTATCCAAGGGGAGTGCCCAGGACTATGCTGTTCTTACCCTTTAAGAGGGTAGTATAGGTTGGGTTGGAGGTAGAAACGGTGTAGGCATAAGGCAGGTCGGATTTTGACTCTATATTGTTCCCCGTCCTCAAGATCCTTACATTATCTTCCATAAGCTTTTCCAGGACATTGTCTACGGCGATATTTGTCTTGGCCAGTATCAATATATCCTTGCCCTCATAATAGTATTGGAGGGCTATCTCCTTTATGAGGGTGGTCTTGCCGGTGCCCGGAGGACCCTGAACAATGGTCAGGGCGTTGTTAACCCCATCCATACTTCGTGCCAGGGCAACAGCCTGCTTTTGAGCCGGATTACCTACCAGGTCCTTGTTGTAATAGGACTTATCCGGGAGCATCTGGATATCTTTCAGATTTATGGGGCGTTCTTTCTTAAGCCCCAAAACCGTTGACAGAAGGGGAGAAAGGTTGTCGCGTTCGATGGCACTAACCACCCTATCCAAATAGGACATCAATATAGTGCTGTTGGAGTCCCTGGCGAGGGTAGTAATCTGGGAAACCTGATCTTCAGTTGGATCGTCCAAGGCCTTTAACTCAACTATATAACCATCGTTGGTTTTCTTATCCCGGCACTCTACAACCTCGAATTCCCAACCCGCGTTTGAGGTAAGCACTTCACCTGGGAAAAATGATATTGGCATGCTGAAAATATATGAATCCCTATAGTATACCAGGTAGACGCATTCTATCTTATGGAACTTTTTAATCTTGATATCCAATATATCCATATGCATCATCAGCTCGCGGATTACTTCCTTCTTATCCCTTAGATCTACGAGGTCTGGATTTGCAAATTCAATTCTAATAACCTCCCGGTTTGGATCTTCATCAAGCTCTGCCAGTCTGTAAAGATCGGACCTTAGCAGCCTATAATCCCCCCATCCCCTGGGTTTTCGAAGGCCGAAGCTGTCCCGGGGCGTATTCTTCAATATCTCATATACAAAATCCACATATTCCCTTCGATTTAAGGGCGCCAATATGGTGACCAAGCCCCGCCTGTAAATGCCTGCCTCGTGTGCGTTCTTCAGCATAACATGCTTCCTTAAAAGGCTCTTCAAATCAAAATGTTCAAGGTAGGTATTGAAAAACTCCCTTATATTAGCCAGGCTGTCGAAATATTTGCGATGTCCTACACTATCAATAGTGGTTAACCGACCGGTCTTTGGGTTTATGTCTATTTGCGGAATATTAAGTGCATCAAAAATCAGGTCGATCACTCTGACATCGTCGGTATTCACCTTGTTACTGTAGTAAGAATACAATCCAGCCAAGGTCTTGTTATTAAGAAACCTGAATTTTATAGAATCAAAGTCCTTTGAGCCCATCAGCCGCGGATGGAAAATACCTATTTCTATGGCAGCCCTCATTATGATCTCCCGTTGTACCTTCAAGGGGATGCTCTCCCAGCGACATACACTGGAACTTGAGATCATCTCTATCCATTCGTTTGTACTTAACCTGTCAATTCCAAGTTCGTTACACATGAACTGTACTACCGGGGTATCCTCCTGATCCTTTACTTTTGAGCTGTAGTGATAGTAGAGTCCACCTAAGGTCTTGCCGTTTAAGAATTTAAACCTGGTATTGCAAAAATCCTTATATCCCATTAATCTGGGATTTTCTAAACCCAACTCCCTTGCTGCTGAAATTACTATAGCCTTCTTTATATCATTGGGCATGGATTCCCAGGGAATCTTTATATCCGGATACTTAAGGAGTTGAAACCATTCCTCCATTGATAATGGAGTAATGCCACAGATACCGCAAATATAGGATATTGTGTCCATTCCCACCTTGGCAGCCTTTTGAGTATATGAGGCATAAAGGCCGGCCAGAGTCTTATTGTTTAAAAAGGCGGTGGGGGTATTCAAATCCTCATGTTTTAGAAGTCGTGGGTTACTCTTGTCCATTTCCCTGGCTTTTTCCTGGAGGATGCGGCCTATATAGGACTCGGGAACCGATTCCCATTTAAAATTCTGCTGGTTGGAAATCATGCTTATCCATTCGTCGTAGTTCAGTTCGGGTACCCCATAGACATCGCAGATATAGTCTATACTGCTTACCCCTCCCCGATCCAGCTTAAAAAATCTTGATGCAAAACTATAAAGGCTCATGCCTTTCAAGAAAGGAATGCCGATTTTGAGATCGTCTGTTGACATCATCCTGGGATTATCATAGCCCAGCATTTTTGCAACCCGAAACAGTATATTGCGGATAATGTCATGGGGCACCACATCCCAAAAGATGCTGATTGAGGGATCGGTTATATAGGATATCCAATCCTCCTCTGTAATCTCAATATCCAGATCCTTACACATGTTTATTATGGTGCTACCTCTGATATCATCGTATTTGTTTTTATAGTAATTATAGAATCCGGTAAGGGTACGTCCATTGAGGAAATCAAACCTATGGGAAAAGTTCTCATGCCTTAAGAAGATAGGATGGGCATAGTTTAGCTCATCACAGGCTTTTAGAAGGATATCCCTCTTTGCAGACATCGGTATATTTTTCCATGAGAAAATACTATTGTTGCTGATGAAGGTAATCCATTCATCAACGCTTACCTCTGGAATACCCAGTTCATCACAAACATTTACCAGGATATGCACGCCTTTTTTTCTTGGAAAGTTATTTTTATAATATGAATAGAGACCATTTAAGGGATGGCCATCAAGAAATTTAAAATGGTGCTTCTCCAGGTCATTAGATGCAATGAAGCGAGGATTGGGAAGGTTTAATTCCTTGGCTACCATCTGAAGTAGTAAGGCGTGTACTCTATTACTTACTTTGCTCCACAAAAAAGCAGAAGGACGTGAGGTCCTGTCCTTTCTGGTCAATATCTCTATAACCTCATCTATATCATCAAACAGCGGTGTTTGCTCTGCTGACAAAAGGTTCAAATGCGTTTCTCCTCTCATAATCTGATCTTTTCTTATTTACATACATACTACCCAGCTATTTTGGCGAAGTCATAGCAGAGAAATCTAATAAAAACTAGTGGGGAAGTTCCATTAATGTATTTTTATTAACTGAAAAGCAATGACTTAATAGGGAAGTTTCAAAAACATATCCAGCTGCTAATGCTATATTACGAACAACTTGGATTTTTGATACTCTACATGGTTGGCTACCTTATCAATTAGTAAAATTGATTAATATATGGATAATGATGACAATTAGAACTTCTGAAACCCCATTTGGGCATTTATCTTCGTTATAATACAAAAACATCCAATATTCGCAAATATAAATACCCAATCAATATTATATACCAAACGGCATTTTTTAAAATTCAAAGAATCAATAAAGATTCGGGGGTATTTTTGTATAATTTTTAGGAAACCATAGGTCCAGTCTATAGACCTGATCCTTTTCTTCCGGTGGATTACGATTTGATGCAGGAGGGTAAAGCAAAAAAAATGGATATTTCTTTAAAAATATGATATTCTATGGACGTATAAATATGCTAGATTTTAATTTATAAAGAAGAAGTGATGATATTGTCAAGTAATCTTATGGAGAGGCTAACCCCGGATGAGAATGGACCAAGTGTCGTATCGGTTAATCTTTTAAATGTAGCCCGCATGGTATCGACATCCGTTGATCTGTTGGAATATGGTGTCTATCGACACGGGGAAAGGGTTGCCTATATTGCTTACCGGATTTTTAAAGAGATGTATCCCGGCGGGGAAACCTTACCTATAGTTTTGGCCGGACTACTTCATGACATCGGTATAGACACCGAAGAATTAAAAAGAGAAGTAAGGAATTTTATATTGGATGATTATATAATAGACAAACATAGCAGAGAAGGGGAGATGCTCCTGGATAAGGTGGATCTGTTTAGTGGCATCAAACCATTTGTGAGACACCATCATACAAGGTATAAGGATATAGGCAGGTTTGCAAACGAAGCCGTCCCCATAGAGGCCCAGATATTGTGTTTGGCGGACAGGATAGAGGTTCTGATAGATCAAAACCAATATATCCTTACCCAGAAGGAAAAGATAGAGAGTAAAATCAAAGGTTTCTCTGGCGTCATGTTCAACCCGGAAATAGTCAGTACCTTTTTGGATTTGTCCAACAAGGAGTCATTCTGGTTGGACATTGATAACCAATATATGTTAGACCAATTATGGTCAGGCGGCTTTGACGGCTATAGAACAGCGGTTGAAGGGGACATACAACAGATAGCTGATCTATGTGCCAGTATAGTGGATAGAAAGAGTTCATTTACCCATATTCATTCTAAAAGGGTGGCCACCATTGCCAGAAAGCTGGGAGAAGAATTTGATATGGGGCAGGATGATCTCTTCCTGCTGGAGATGGCGGGAGAACTCCATGATATAGGGAAATTATCCATTCCTCTATCCATCCTACATAAAACAGGTAAACTAGCTCCTGAAGAATATGGAATAATAAGACAGCATACTTATTATACTTATTATCTAATCGACCGATTGGATATGATGGATAAGGTACGAGACTGGGCGGCCTTTCATCATGAAAGGCTGGACGGTAGCGGTTACCCCTTCCATTTAAAAGGGAACGAATTGGATCTGGGTTCCAGGATTTTGGCATTGGCCGATATAACTACCGCTCTGTCAGAGGACAGACCCTATAGAAAGGGTTTTTCAAAGGGAGAGATAATGGACATCCTGTGGGAACAGGTTAGGGAAGATAAGGTTGATGGAGATGTGGTCAGAGCCCTGGAGAAAAACTTTGACTATATAGTATTAAACAAGAACTAGGCTTATGGCCGAATTTTAGGGGGATTGTTATGCCTAATAGAGTAAGGCGGGTTATTTTAGAAAAGAAAGCTCAATACAATATAGAAGCCAGGAACATATACCTGGATCTTAAGGAAAACCTGAGAGTAGGTGGGTTGGATGGCGTTCGCCTGGCATACAGCTATGATGTAAAGGGATTATCCCAGGAGGAGTTTGATAGGGTCTGCAGTATAATCTTCAGGCCTACCCATGCCGAGGTGGTCTATCATGAACAATTACCTACCGATCAGGGGGACAGGATTCTGGCCATTCAATATCTTCCGGGTCAATTCGATCAAAGAGCTTATGCAACAGCAAAATCTATCCAGGCTATAACCTTGGGGGATCTTCCCCTGGTCAGAACTACAAAAATAGTAGTGATTAAGGGGCAGTTGGACGAAAATGACTACAATAGGATCATCAATTATATTGTCAATCCAGTTGAGTCAAGATTGATACCCATGGAAAAGCCCATATCTTTGGAGGATGAATACGAAGTCCCCCTGGAAGTAGATGTAATCCATGGGTTTATAGGTGCTTCCCATGAGGGACTGGAGAAGTTGATGGATGAGCTAAGGCTTGCCATGGATATGGATGACCTAATCTTCTGCCAGAAATACTTTAGGGATCAGGAGAAGAGGGACCCTACCATAACCGAGCTACGTATGATAGATACCTATTGGTCGGACCATTGCAGGCATACCACCTTTTTGACCAGGCTGGAGGATGTGGATTTTGAGGCAGGGTTTGCTAGTGAAAAGATTCGTACTGTATTTGATGAATACAAAAATTCCAGGGAATATGTGTACGGGAATGAAGACAGGGACATATGCCTCATGGACATTGCTACCATAGCAATGAAAGAACTGAAAAAACGCGGTATGCTGGAAGACCTGGATGAATCCGAAGAAATCAATGCATGCAGCATAGCCATTACAGCCAACATTAATGGTCAGGATGAGGAATGGCTTGTAATGTTTAAAAATGAGACCCACAACCATCCCACAGAGATAGAGCCCTTTGGTGGTGCATCTACCTGCCTTGGCGGCGCTATAAGGGATCCCCTGTCAGGGAGGTCCTATGTATATCAGGCGATGAGGATAACCGGAAGCGGGGATCCGAGAACCCCAATACACAATACCTTGGAGGGTAAGCTCCCTCAATTGAAGATCACCAATGGAGCTGCTGCGGGCTATAGCTCTTACGGGAATCAGATAGGTGTACCCGCAGGCCAGGTGGTAGAGATCTATGATCCCGGATATGTGGCAAAGCGAATGGAGTTGGGTGCTGTAATAGCCGCTGCTCCCAGAAAAAACGTGGTACGGGATATACCACAGCCCGGCGATGTAGTTATACTGGTAGGCGGTAGAACCGGAAGGGACGGTTGCGGTGGGGCTACAGGATCATCGAAGGCCCATACCGAAGAGTCTATGGAACTGAGCGGGGCTGAAGTGCAAAAAGGGAACCCAGCCGAAGAAAGGAAAATTCTACGGCTCTTTAGGAACCCCCGAGTAAGTACCATGATAAAACGGTGTAACGATTTTGGTGCCGGAGGAGTATCGGTGGCCATAGGGGAGCTGGCACCCGGGTTATTTATAGACCTGGATTTGGTCCCCCAAAAATACCTTGGACTTGACGGTACGGAAATTGCCATATCCGAATCCCAGGAGAGAATGGCAGTTGTAGTGGACAAGGCAAATGAAGCTGATTTTATTGCCGCCGCCAGGGAGGAGAACTTAGAGGCTACCTCTGTCGCCAGGGTTACCGAGGAAGCTAGGTTGAGGATGGAATGGAAGGGTAATATAATTTTGGATATAAGCAGGGGTTTTTTGGATAGCAATGGGGCACCCAAGAGCAACCCCGTTAAGGTGACTTCTCCCGATATGAAGAAACAGCCCTTTTCTGGGACAGAAGATGTCAAGGAGAATGCCCCTTACCAAGAGAAGGATATAGAGAAAATCTGGCTTGACATGTTAAGGGATCTCAATATCTGTAGTCAAAGGGGTCTTATAGAACGCTTTGACAGTACCGTTGGCGGAGGAACAGTACTTATGCCCCTTGGGGGTAAATATCAGCTTACGCCTACAGAGGGAATGGTAGCTAAGTTACCGGTTTCAGACGGAGATACCACCACCGGTACTATCATGACCTTTGGATATAATCCAGAAATTTCAACATGGAGCCCTTTTCATGGGGCGGTTTATGCAATAGTAGAAGCCGTTGCCAAGGTTACTGCAATAGGTGGGGACTATAGAAAGGTGAGGTTATCCCTACAGGAATACTTTGAAAGGCTTGACAGGGATCCACAGAGATGGGGGAAACCCTTTAGCGCACTTCTGGGAGCGTATTATGCACAGATGGCATTGATGATTCCGGCAATAGGGGGCAAGGACAGCATGTCAGGTACCTTTAATGATTTATCGGTACCGCCTACCCTGGTTGCCTTTGGTGTAACCGCTTTTGATATAAGGAATACTGTTTCACCTGAGTTTAAAGAGAGGGGCACCCAGGTAGTCCTGATACCCTTGCATAAGGATCAATGGGGACTTCCGGACTTTGACCTGCTTGAGAGAAATTATGTAAGGATTCATCAACTGATACTGGAAGGCAGGATTTTGTCAGCCCATAGCGTGAGGGCTGGCGGAATAGCCGAGGCCATAAGCAAGATGGCCTTTGGTAATGGGATCGGCTTTAAAATCTATAATGGAATCAGCATGGACAACTTATTTAGTCCAGATTACGGTTCGATTATTTTGGAGATAGAGAGGGGACAGAACCTCGAGGAGATATTCCGCGGCGTCAATTATATCAAACTGGGGCAAACTCAAGAAGAGCCTCTTATAACCTATGGGAGTCTTGATATAAAGCTGACCAGTGCCTTGGAAGCCTGGGAGGAGACCCTTGAGAAGGTATTTCCTACCAAAGCCACACAACAGACTAAAGAGCGTGAGCTGGTCAGTTATACCAGAGGAATGAATATTAAAGCCGATAGGAAAATAGCAAAACCGAGGATCTTTATCCCCATATTCCCTGGAACCACCTCTGAATACGACCTTATAAAAGCTTTTGAAGGGGCCGGGGGGCTGGTGGAGACTTTGGTATTCAGGGATTTAAATCCTCAAGAGATACGAGATTCCATAGCCAGGATAGGCCAGTCAATAAAGAGGGCACAGATCCTGGTAATACCTGGTGGTCTTAGTATAGGCGATGAGCCGGAAAAAACGGGACAGCTTGGAACTGCAATTCTAAAGGCTCCTCAAATACAGGATGCAATTAAGGAACACCTGGAAGTAAACGATGGCCTTATATTGGGATTGGGCGGTGGCTTTGAAACCTTGCTGAATCTAAACCTGATATCAGATTCCCCAATAGATTTGGTCCTCAATCCAACCGGTTTTCATGTGTCCCGGATAGTTGATACCCAGGTTATCTCCGATTTATCCCCTTGGTTTATGGATGCCAGAGTAGGAGATGTATATACGACCATTGTATCCCATAGGGAGGGCCAATTGGTAGCAGATACAGGCACTCTTAGGGAATTGGAGGATGGAGGACAGGTAGCCACCCGGTTTGTTCCAACAGGGGATAGCCCCATCAGCGGTATAGAGGGCTTAACCAGTAAAGACGGCAGGGTATTGGGCAGGCTTGGGTATTCGGAACGGTTTACCCAAAATATGGGAGTTAATGTCCCTGATCTAAATGTATATGATATATTCAAAGCTGGGGTGTCCTATTACAGGTGATAAAGAAATATTAATGGATTATACAGGAAAGGGCGACTATTGATAGTCGCCCTGTTTCTTATATTGTACTGACTAGACCTTATATACCTCTACATGCTTGCGGAGCTCCAGGGATAGTTGATTTAAGTTTCTGGAGGAAGCTACCATCTTGACTATGGAATTCTTCTGTTCCTGGGTGGCGGCGGCAATTTCCTGGCTTGATGCTGCCGCTTCCTCTGATACAGCAGATATATTCTGCATGGCGTAGGTGACGTCATCCTTGTCCTTTTCCATAATAGCGATTGATTCGCTGATATCATTTATCCGATTGATGATATTTTCGATATTGGTAGCTATAACATTAAAGGTTTTTGCAGTGTTGTCTACAGCATTTGTCTGCTCTGATACCACCTCGTCCATGGTGTCCATCATGGAAAACGCGGTATCGGCCTCTTTCAGTATACCCTCCATTATCTCTTCTACTTGTTCAGTGGACTGCTTGCTATTGTCTGCCAGTTTACGAACTTCATCAGCTACCACAGCAAAGCCTCGACCGGCTTCACCTGCCCTGGCCGCCTCAATGGCAGCGTTTAAGGCCAAAAGATTGGTTTGTTCAGCGATGGTATTGATAGTAGTAACAAACTCGCCTATGCTCTGGGATTTCTCGACGAAGGATCTAATAAACTGAGATACTTCTTCAGCAGTTCGGGCACTCCTTATATTAGCACTTTTAAGGGTATCAACTGCCCTTATGCCTTGGGAATTCAATTCCCGCATATTTTCAGAGTCATTGGCTACGTTTGTGGTGTTTTCATGTACCAAATGAATTTGTTGGGAGAGGTGGGTGATGAGGTTTACCGCTTTTTCTGCCTCGCTGGCTTGTTCAGAAGCACCATGGGCTATGTCGTCCATGGTAGCGGATATATCATCCATAGTGGCGTTTATTCCCTCGGAGTTGGTGTTGAGTATTTCAGAAGCCTGCACCAATTCCAATGAAATGGTTTTGAGTGAGCCCAGGATAGACCTGAGTTCTTCCATCATATTGTTAAAGCTTGTGGATACGGATTCCAGGCCCTGTAATTCATGAAGGTCCAGGCTCTGATCCAGATCCCTGTTCTTCACACGCTGCATTATGTATACAACTGAATCCAGCTTCCCTTTTGCTTCATTTACCAAAATATAGGTAAGGAGTTCAATTGCAACAGCCAGAATAAGGGTAATGATTGCAAATTCATAGAATTTTAAACCTAATACCAGAGTTATTATCGTGCTGAATATCAAGGTGAAAATCCCCGCGGTTAGATACGGTTTGGCGATTAGAAATCGTAATCTTTTCTGAATGAACTCATTTAATAATTCCATGAGAGATCCTCCCCAAAAAATAATAATATTTACCATATTATATCATGTTTTTTATGGACTGCAATGAAAAATGCGAATATTGGCGAACACAACAGGCATTTAAGTATGCTATACTAATAGACAGGCGTTTCGATACATGAATTGAAATGAGGGGTTCAGCATTTTGAAAAGGAAGTGAAGAGGTCTATGACCCTAAAAAATCGTGATATGGATATGTGTAATGGACCGCTGTTTAAGAAGATGATTTTATTTGCCCTACCTATAATGGCTATGAACTTATTACAGCTCTTGTTCAATGCTGCGGACATGATTGTAGTAGGACGTTTTTCAGGCAGAGAAGCTCTGGCAGCGGTGGGTGCCACAGGTGCCCTGATTAATCTTATTATAAACTTGTTTATGGGACTGTCGGTTGGTACCAGTGTCATTGTAGCCCAGGATTATGGAGCCCATAAACACGATGACGTAAGTAAATCTGTACACACTTCAATCTCCATCAGTGTGATCAGCGGATTGTTTGTAATGATAATTGGTCTTGTCTTTTGTAGGCCTTTATTGGTAATGATGGGTACACCGGATGATATTATAGATTTATCCATACTGTATATGAGGATATACTTTATCGGTGTGCCCGCCAGCATGGTCTATAATTTTGGGGCGGCAATCCTGCGCGCTGTTGGAGACAGCCGTCGTCCCATGTATTATCTGACTATCGCCGGTATTGTAAATGTAGTACTTAACATGTTTTTCGTTATAGTCTTAGGTATGGGGGTTGCCGGTGTGGCATGGTCGACGGTTATCTCCCAGTATCTTTCAATGTTACTCATAATGGTTTGTCTTTACAGGAGTCATGGAGCAATTTGCTTCATTCCACGGGAAATGCAAATAGACTGGGAGAAATTAAAGGGAATTGTCAGGATTGGTTTGCCTGCAGGAATACAGGGGTCCTTGTTTTCCATTTCCAACGTGCTTATCCAATCAGCCGTTAATTCCTTTGGTTCAACTCTGATAGCCGCCAACTCCGCATCTGGGAATGTAGAAGGTCTTATCGGCACTACCATGAATTCCTATTATAATGCTGCTATCACCTTTACAGGGCAGAATATGGGAGCAAAGAAATATGACAGGATAGATACCATCGCTAAGATTTGTACAGCCCTGATCTTCTCTACCTGGATAGTTTTAGGTGGGGTGATCCTGCTTATTGGAAGACCAATTCTCGGTATATATACTTCCAATCCCGAAGTTATTGAATTGGGAATGCAACGAATGAAGGTTATGATGGCTGCTTACTTTACATGCGGATTTATGAGTGTATTCCCAGGCCTGACCAGAGGTATGGGGTACTCAATATTACCGATGCTCTGTACCCTCATAGGTGCCTGTCTAATGAGGATTGTTTGGCTTGCTACATTTTTCAAATGGTATCCTACGGTTATCATGCTTTTTGTTTGCTATCCGGTAACCTGGGCCTTAGCCGGGATCGGACAGGTAGCCAGCTTTTTATATGCACGGCGACAGATCCGTAAAGAAGCTGCGGGCCCGGTAGTGCCCAAGGGTTCGCTGAAGTCTGTGGGGGTATAATATGTATATCAAACTAACGGGTTGAAGGAATAGTTTTTATCGTCAATATGCTATAGAATTGTCTTGAGACTTATAGAGTGGAATTAGTGAAGGATTTGGTATATAAAGAGGAGGGAAAAATTATGCTTTTAAACAAGGCAACAATCAAGAGCAATAGGGCGGATTGGGAGGCTATGGGCATAGGACTGCCCCGATTTAATCTGGATGAAATGATAGCTAATACCAGGGAGAGGCCCCAATGGGCACATTTTGGGGCAGGAAACATCTTTAGGGGCTTTATTGCCAATGCCTACCAGAAATTACTGGATGATAAAAAGGTTGATACAGGGATCGTGGCAGTCGAATCTTATGATTATGAAATAATTGACAAAATATATAAGCCCTACGATAATCTTACCCTATTGGTTCTTATGAACCCAGACGGGGATTTTAGGAAATCTATTATAGGAAGTGTGGCAGAAGGCATCACGGCGGATAGAAACAAGCCCCAGGATTATAGACGTTTAATTGAAATCTTCAAGAATCCGAGCCTGGAGATTGCCAGCTTTACCATCACAGAAAAAGGCTATTCCCTGGACGATGCTTCAGGTGATTATCTGGAAATAGTACAGAAGGATATTGAAAATGGCCCTGGAAATCCCCTACATACCATTAGCCTTGTTACCGCATTAGCTTACACCAGATATAAAGAAGGTCAGTATCCCATGACCTTTGTCAGTATGGATAATTGCTCCAATAATGGCGATAGGTTAAAGGAGGCGGTTTTGACCATTGCCGAGGAATGGCTTAAAAGAGAATTTGTGGACCAAGGCTTTGTGGAATATTTAGCTGATGAGAACAAGATCACCTTTCCCTTGTCTATGATCGACAAGATCACCCCAAGGCCTTCCGAAATTGTCGGAAAATCCTTTAAGGATCAAGGCATTGAGGATATGGATATTGTCGTAACATCCCGGAATACGTATATTGCGCCCTTTGTAAATGCGGAGATAAGCGAATACCTGGTCATAGAGGACAAGTTTACAAACGGCAGACCCCCCCTTGAGGATGCGGGGATTATATTTACAGACCGGGAAACGGTAAATAAGGTAGAGACTATGAAAGTGACAACCTGCCTAAATCCCCTTCACACAGCCCTGGCCATATTCGGTTGTTTACTCGGCTACAATCTGATCGCCGATGAGATGAAGGATCAGGTTTTACGAAAACTGGTTGAGAGAATAGGTTATGACGAGGGCTTAAGGGTAGTGGTTGATCCAAAAATAATTAACCCTAAAGAGTTTATAGACGAGGTTATAAATGTACGTTTCTCCAACCCCTATATTCCTGATACGCCCCAACGGATAGCCACCGACACTTCACAGAAGGTGGGCATTCGCTTCGGGGAGACCATCAAATCCTATGCTAAAAGAGGGGATTTAAATCCCGCTGATTTGGTTGGCATTCCCTTGGCCATCGCCGGATGGTGCAGGTATATGCTGGGAGTTGATGATGAAGGAAAGAATTTTCAAGTAAGTCCGGACCCTTTAATGGGTACGCTTCAGGGAATCCTGGAGGGAGTGTCCTTCGGAGCCAGGGATTCCCGGGTTAGGGATATTATCTCCAATAAAAGTATTTTTGGAGTTGACCTATATGAGGTGGGGTTAGGTGAAAAAATAGAGACCATGTTCTACGAGATGTTGGAAGGTAAAGGAGCAGTCAGGCGCACTTTGGAAAAACACCTGGATATCTAGCCTATATCCTATAGCATTTTAATATATGGAAGAAGTTCTGCACTGAAGCCCACACTAAACTCGACGAAAACGTTCTTAGTGTGGGTAGTTCTATTTATAGATTCTTTAGCATAATAAAAAAGCAAAATAGTTACAAAAATCACCCTTAGGGTGATTGAAATCCATAAAAAAAGACTATATAATATTTACTATAATGTATGGTAAAAGTTACCACACATAAATGTCTACGAAATCTTATGTAGAATAATAAGGAGGTTGTCAAATGTCAGATCTTAATACTGCCCCGAACACACAAGATTCTCGCATACCGGTATTTGATAAGGAAGATGTCGAAAAGAACAAAACAATGGCAGGATTGGCTTACATAATTTTTTTCTTACCTCTAGTAGCCTGCCCCGATTCAGCTTTTGGTAAGTTTCATGCTAATCAGGCATTGATTCTTCTCATCCTGGGAGTAGGTGGAAGTATTGTACTTAGCATCATTCCAATACTCGGCTGGATACTGTTGCCCGTATTGAGCATCTTTGTACTGGTACTTGGAATTATAGGACTTGTAAATGGATTAGGCGGTAAAGCAAAAGAACTACCCCTTATAGGCAAATTCCGGATTATAAAGTAAATTAGATAGGAGATACGCCTTATGCCCAGGAGAATAATGGTATTAGCCCTTAGTGCAGTCATAGTGGTTTTATCTCTTACAGGTTGTGGTTTAAGAAGAAATATCGAAAAGAAGATAGGCAATAAAATAACGGAAGGTATTCTGGAAAAGGTAGCCGGAGAAGGCGCCGATGTGGATCTGGAAGAAGGAACTTTTTCATTTAAAGACGAGGACGGTTCAGAGATCTCCATTGGTGCTAGTAAATGGCCCAAGGGCAAGGCTATAGACCTGATCCCTGAATTTAAACACGGTAAAATAGTATCAACTGTAAATACCGATACCGGCTCCGCAGTTACCCTGGAGGAAGTTGAGGAAAAGGATTTCGAGGAATATTTAGAGAAAATAAAGAGCCTGGGTTATACAAAGGATTCAGCTACCTCATCCATGGAAGAAATGACAAGTTATTCTGCTAGCTCGGAGAAAGACGATTCCAGGATAAGTATAAGCTATTTTGGCGACAATAAAGGTATGATGATAACTATCAACATAGATGAATAGCAAGCGTGATTAAGAGATTGCCAAACAAGGCAATCTCTTTTTTCTTTAATATTCATGATGCTCTTCATCCTCTTTGGTCTTATGAATAGTACCATGGGGATGAGCAGGTGGTGCATATATAGAGTACAGTTTTATTGGTTTAGAGCCAATATTGATTAAGTTATGCCATGTACCGGCAGGTACAAATATGCCATAATTACCACAAACTCTTCTCTGATAATAGAGGTTATCCCTATTATCCCCCATCATAACCAAGCCATATCCCTCTTCGATGCGTAAAAACTGATCTGTGTTGGGATGAACTTCAAGGCCGATATCCTCCCCGACATTGATACTCATTAAGGTAAGTTGCAGGTGATTCCCTGTCCATAAGGCAGTACGAAACGTTCTGTTTTGTTCGGCAGCATCCTCAATATTAACCACAAACGGCTCTGGCCCATAATCCCTTAAATCGATATATTCCTTATGATTATCCGGATAGCGTGCAGGTACATGGGCCCAATAATAGTTTGGATGGTTGTATGCCTGATACATAGATATTTACTCCTTTCATAGACCTTTTTATTAACATAATATGTTATGCCTATGTGATGGGTAACCCCGCTCCCTATGTTTTGTTATTGATTCATTGATGCATAATGGGTATAATAATAAAGTCGGCTAATTTTGGCCGGAAAATCCATAAAGGACGAGATTCGATTTTTACCCGTATAGCAATTTTATTATACACATATATAAGTACAAGGCTTTCTGGGTCAAAATCAATAGATAAGGTGACACTAGTAATACTTATACAACATATAGGAACGTGGGGGATATTTAGATGGGGAAATTTAGGGAACTGTTTACACCAAGGGATATGACTGAGGGTACCCCTTGGAAGCGCATCGTTGAATTTGCTATACCTATGCTTTTAGG
>JAAYRX010000127.1 GCA_012518535.1 Clostridiales bacterium
CTGCGGCAGAATCATACTATGGGCAAGAAATGAGGAGGAGTGCACATGGGAAATAAAAAACTGTCCTATCTTAAAATGATGATTTGCATATTGGTTGTATTAAGTCTGACCCTGGGGTGCAGTGCCCTAAGACGGCCCTCTCCCGAGGAAACCCCGGACCGGGAACCCTCAGAACCTCAGAGGCCGTCGCAGGAAGAAGGACCGAGCAAACCGGCTCCCGAGGATTCGACACAAAAGCCCAAGCTTCCGGAAATCCTGGGTGCCGGCCAGGGCCAGGAACCAAATCTCAAGGTCTTCATCAAGGATGAAAATCGCGTCCAGGAGATGAAGATGGAAGAATACATAAAGAGCGTTGTAGCGGGGGAGATAAAGAACGATTGGCCTCCCGAGGCCATCAAGGCCCAGGCCATAATAGCCAGGACCTTTGTCCTGGATTTCATCGACGAAAAAGGCCAGTCCAAATTCGGTAAGGCCCATATCTCAACTGACATTGAGGAGGCCCAGGCCTGGAATCCCCAGGCGGTCAACGACAGGATAAAAAAAGCGGTGGACGAAACCCGGGGCCTTGTCATGGTACACCAGGGTAAGTTCGTCAAGGGCTGGTTCCATTCCAATGCCGCCGGAAAGACTGCCACCCCCAAGGAGGGGCTCAACTACAAGAAGGGGGATCCCCCCTATATCAAATCGGTAGAATCTCCGGATGATTCACCCAAGATACCCTCCGATGAGAGCAATTGGGTATACAAGACCTCAAAAGCCAAGATTATAGAGGCCCTGGGGAGTATGGGCAAGCCTGTAAAGGATTTCAGCAAGGTATCCATAGCAGAAAAAGGCCCATCGGGACGGGCCACCATTCTGGCCTTTGACGATACCCGGGTTTCTGCCCCGGACTTCAGGGTAGCCCTGTCCAGCACCGAGCTAAAGTCCACCATGTTGGATGCTGTGGAGATGCAGGGGGATCAAGTTGTCTTTAAAGGCAGGGGCTATGGCCATGGGGTGGGCATGTCCCAATGGGGTGCCTACAAGATGGCAGAGGAAGGGAAAAAAGCGGAGGAGATCCTCTCCCATTATTTCGAGGGAATTGAGATCGTTAATATGTGGAAGTAGCGAAATAGAACCCTGACCAGGAGTCGGGGTTTTTTTGTACCCTGCTCCAGGCAAAAAACCGAATACTCCCCCCTGGGCGGTCATATACTGTTTCTGAGGGGGGATAACATGATACGGGATTTGGATGATAAAAAAGGAACCAGAAGCCGGAGCCACAGCATATTGTTGGAGAACCGGCAAAAGGTGACCATAACCGGGGTACAGGATGTAGACAGCTTCGACGAGGCCACGGTATTGTTGGCAACGGATTTTGGATATATCACCCTTCATGGGGTGGACCTCCATATAAGCAAGCTAAATCTCGAGGAGGGTCAGCTCCTGGTTGAGGGTGAGATTATCGCCCTCCAATACAGTGATGCCGATTATTCCAGAGGCAAGGGCGAGGGACTGCTCAGCAGGCTGTTTAGATAAGGGGGCCTCCCTATGATCGTTGACACTTCCAATCAGGCCTACATATTCCTGGCCACGGTGTATGGGGGTATGCTCCTTGGCATAGTATATGATTTATATAGGGCTTTTAGGATGATAATAAAACCCGGCCGGTGGTTTGTGGCCCTCCTGGATCTCTCTTTTTGGATTTTGGCTGTTATCATATCCTTCTCCATGCTCTTCAGGATCAATGGCGGAGAGATTAGATTTTACACCTTTATTGGACTGGGTATGGGTTGGGCCCTTTATTCCTTGATCATAGGCGGTATGCTGGTAAAATTATTGGTAAAGATCTACGAAATAGTAACCGGTATCATCCTGTGGCCCTTTAGAACCGTTTACAGGGGGATTAAATGGTTGATCGGGAAGTTTAGGAAGGATGGCAACAACTAGCATAGATGATAAAATTAACTTTGAAAATAAAAGGAGGACTTTTTCTTTCCCTGTCGAATAGTATATACAATAACTAAACTGTATCAATATATTTATATGCCACGTCTAGACGCGTATATCTTTTTATGAGGTAGAGTCCGATGAAGAAGAAAAGATATGTTGTAAAACCTAAGTTAAAGATCTTTTTAGCATTGCTTGCATTAGGATACTTTGGCCTTAGCCTGCTCAAACAGGAGATCAAGATAAACCAACAGAACGAGAGAATACATGATCTTAGGGAACAGATAGTTCAGGCAGAGGACACCACTGCTGAGCTTGAGCGGCTAATCCAATATACCGAGAGCGAGGAATACATGGAAAAGGTCGCCAGAGAGCGTTTAGGTTGGGTAAAAAAAGGTGAAATTATTTTCATCGAAAAATAATAATAATTATAATTAGAGGAGGAGCCCTTGTTTTATGCCAGTTAAGGTAGGACAAATTCTGGAGGGAACGGTTTCAGGAATAACAAATTTTGGCGCCTTTATTGATCTCCCGGGTGGTGAAAGGGGTATGGTACACATATCCGAGGTAGCCGATGCCTATGTAAAGGACATACGTGATTATCTAAAGCAAAATGACAGGGTGAGAGTAAAGGTACTATCCATCGAGGACAACGGTAAGATAGGATTATCAATTCGAAGGGCAGAGGCAGAGAGCCTGGTCCCCTTTGAAGACCGGTTGGCTCAATTTTTAAAGGACAGCGAGGAACGATTGGCAGATATCAAGAATCGTGATAACAAGAGAGGTAGGGGGTCCTGGAGGGGTAGATAGCATTAAACGGTTTTTGAAAACACACCAAGCAATCAAAACGCATTCATGTATTATGGATGCGTTTCTTATGTTCCAGTCATAATAAACCAGCTAAAAAACTTTATAAAAAGGCCTTGACATCTTTATCGATCTATTATACAATTACATTTGCCGTCAACAAGCGGCTTTAATATTTATCATCGCGGAGTGGAGCAGCCAGGTAGCTCGTCGGGCTCATAACCCGGAGGTCGAGGGTTCAAATCCCTCCTCCGCAACCAATTATGGCGGCGTAGCTCAGTTGGCGAGAGCATTCGGTTCATACCCGAAGAGTCAGCGGTTCAAATCCGTTCGCCGCTACCAATACATGGGCGCATAGCTCAGCTGGGAGAGCACCTGCCTTACAAGCAGGGGGTCACAGGTTCGAGCCCTGTTGTGCCCACCACCTGAAGGGAAGTAGAATTTTTCTACTCCCTTTTTTTATTTGTCTGATGGCCAAGGAATTCAACATTATTCTTACCCCCGTCAGGCAAAATCTTCTCTCTGCACCAAATCCTATCAAAAAGGGTCCGGGAAATAATTGTTTTCTACGTCTGTATCTGGTTTTTTGTCGCAATCTTTTTTGGACAGGCCTTTCTATATTGACAAATAATTCACCCCATCTTTGTTATAATACTCTCACCTGCAGGCAAAATACAATGCTGACTCGGTGGTGAACCAAATGAAGAAACAGGGATATACCTATTTTGAAGCCAATCCCCTGGTTATGGAGGCTCATGATAGGTCTAAAAGGGGTGCTCTGAATGAGGAAAGGAAAAGAAGGGTTAGAGAAAAATATATTCAGCTGTTGAATCTGGTAATTATTTCAGCCCTATGCTTTTTTATAGGGCGAACCTTTATATTCAAGGATATTGCCCCCTTTGGTACAGCTCTCTTTGCCGCCATGCTGTATAGGCGGCAGGGTAGCCTTATAGGCTTTGCTGTCATTCTGGGGGGCATGCTAAGCGTACATATAGGGAGCTATATACTCAAATACCTTGGGGCAATGGGACTGGTGTTCGTAATCATATATGTCTTTGATATAATCCGAATTGGACGCAGAAAATTTCTCCTGGCCGCCATCACTGCAATAGCGGTATTTTCTGCAAACCTGATATATAGGAGCCTAAGCCCCGGGGGTATCCTGCTCTATGACTATATCCTGGCCAGCCTGGAAGGGGCCATAGCCCTGGCCCTGGTCTATGTCTTTGAAAACGTCCTGTCTGTAATCCTGGATGTAAACAAGAGGCGGATCCTCTCAAACGAAGAGATGATTTCCATAGGACTCTTTGCCGCCCTTCTTATAGCGGGGATATGGGATATAAGGTTTATGTCCATGTCCCTTAGAAATATACTTTCGGTCTTTTTCATAATCCTGGCCGCCCATATTGGTGGGGTAGGGGTCGGGGCCGCCATGGGCATCCTTATGGGATTTGTACTCACCATGGCTACGGGTCCCGATCCCCTCTTAATCGCCGGCCTTGGGGTATGCGGCCTGGTGGCCGGTACCTTCAGGGAGCTGGGAAAGAGCTTTACCGGCCTTACATTTCTTCTGTCCAATGCCTTTATGGCCTTTTATGTAAGCGGTTCCGCCATAACCATCCTGTCCTTTCGGGAGATCCTGGTCGGTACAGGGCTCTTGATGGTCATTCCCAATAAATTACTCGACCTGTTGCGCCAGTTTGTCGATTACAGCCTTATGAGGTACAAGGAGCAGAAGTTCTATATAAACAGGATGCAGGAGTTGACCGTGGGAAGGCTCAGTGAATTTTCCAAGGTCTTCAAGGAGCTGTCCGCCGCCTTTGGGGAAATCTCCAATAGTGCTATAAGGGGACAGGACGATATTGCCAAGCTCCTGGACATAATATCCGATCAGGTATGCAGTACTTGCCCCCTGTACGGAAGCTGTTGGGAAAGAAACTTCACCAGGACCTATAACAGCATGTTCGATATAATAGATACCATAGAATCCATGGGAACCCTGGAAGGGGCTAATATCAGGAGCGATCTGTTCAAGAGTTGTATCCATGGGGATAAGCTTACCGGCTCTATAGAGCGGGTCTACGGCCTGTATAAGTCCAACCTGAAATGGAAGGCCAAGATAGACGAGTGCAGACAATTGGTTGCCCAGCAGCTGGACGGTGTATCCGATGTAGTGGGACAATTGGCCAGGGAGCTCAATATAAGGATAAGCTTCAACAAGGATCTGGAAGAGACCATCTCCATAGAACTGGATAAGGCCGGTATTCGGGCCAGGGAGGTCTTGGTCATGGAAAAGCCCGGCGGCAGCCTTGAGGTAAATATTCATAAGAAGTCCTGCAACGGACGCCGGGAATGTACCCGCAAGGTGGAATCCATAGTCAGCAGGGCCCTGGGCAGGAAAATGTCTGCCAATCAATCCGGCTGTACCGCCCTGGCCAGGGAGGAATGTGTTTTGAGACTGTTGGAGGCCGAGGAATTTCAGGTCAGCACCGGAGTGGCCAGAAAGCCGGGCAAATCCGGGGAAGTCTCCGGGGACAGCTATTCCTTCAACGCTCTGGCTCATGGAAAGTATATGCTGGCCCTCAGCGACGGTATGGGGATAGGGCATAAGGCCAGGGAGGAAAGCCGGGTGGCCATATCCCTACTTGAAAATTTCCTGGAAGCAGGATTTGATTTAAAGACTACCATCCGCAGCATAAACTCCACCCTCCTGCTGAGGTCCCAGGATGAAATATTTGCAACGGCGGATCTCTGCCTTCTGGACCTGGTATCGGGAAAGGCGGATTTCGTAAAGATCGGGGCGGTCCCGACCTATATTAAGCGGGACGACAGGGTGGAGGTGGTCAAGGCATCCAGTCTGCCCATCGGCATCCTGGACAGCATCCAGCCGGAGACCACAACCCTTAAGCTCCGGGATGAGGACATGATCATCATGATTACCGATGGGGTATTGGACAATTCCTCCATGGGCGACAGGGCGGAGGAATGGCTCATTGGGATCATCGGCTCCCTGGAGACCAAAAATCCCCAGGAGGTGGCGGATTACATCCTGGAGTCAGTCCTGAAGGTGGACAATCGTGTCATCCCCCTAAAGCCCAATCAGGGTTCCGGACAGGATAAGTCCCGTACTGTTACCCCCCTATCCCAGGATGATATGACCGTTATGGCCACCAGGGTTTGGAGGTCGATCTTCTAGCGTCTACTTCTAAAACCAAATCTATCTCCCTGATAACAGAGCTAATTTATCAATTTGCATAACATATAGCTAACTCAAATAGTTTCTGTATCAGTAATTATTATGGCTATTGATTGCTCCTTCACTTCATTGATTTATCCTATTGTGCTAGTTCATAATCTTAAGTAATGAGCTATTGATAAGCGGATGACTTCAACGATGATGTCACTCTTACAAGATTAAGGAGCGGTCAATAGCCATTACCAGCATAAGATTAACTAGCACAACGCGTTGATTTAGCTATTAAATATAAAAATAGTTAGGTTTCATAGAATTGCTACTAAGGAGGATGGATTTGTGGAGGCAGATTCCCGGTAATTATTTCACTTGAAATATAGCCGGAAAGATAATAAAATAAGGTAAGCCAAATTCGGAGCTGAAAGAATGTTTAACAGAGTATATGAATATATTCAAAAACACAATATGCTGAAGCCTGGTGACGGGGTGGTTGTAGGGGTATCCGGCGGTGCCGATTCCATGGCCCTTATCCACCTTCTTTGCAGAATGCGAGAATATATTCCTATGGCCCTTTATGTGGTCCACATAGATCACGGTATCAGAGGCGAGGCGGCCAAAGAAGATGCCCTCTTCGTTGAGACCATGGCAACGGAATGGGGGCTTGATTTTTTTCTGAAGGAGACCTCTGTGCCAAAGCTGGCCAAGGAATGGGGCCTGTCGGAGGAGCAGGCCGGGCGGAAGGTCAGGCATGACTTCTACCAGGAAGTAAGGCGAAGGGTAAATGGCCATAGGATTGCCCTGGGTCACCATAGGGATGACCAGGTTGAGACGATCCTGTTCAATATAATACGAGGATCGGGTCTGGCAGGACTGTCGGGTATGGAACCCGTCAGAGACGGCGTAATCATAAGACCCCTTCTGGAGATTTCAAGGCGGGAGATTGAAGCCTATTGCCGCAGGGAAGGCATTGAGTACAGGCATGATCAGACCAACGAGGAAATAATCTACACCAGGAACAGGGTCAGGCATATGCTAATACCCATGATAGAGGAGCATTTTAATCCCAGCTTTTCCTCCAACCTGACCAGGATGGGGGATATCCTCAGGGATGACGAAGCCTTTTTAAGGGATTATTCAAGGGATGCCTTTGACCGGGATGCCACGATTAAGGAGGATGAGATATCCTTTAGCCTCCGGGACCTTAGCCAATATCCCGAAGCAATCAGGAGAAGGCTTCTTCGGGAGGGCTTATTGCGGCTAAAGAAAAACCTGGTGGACATTCATCATATACATATAGATGGGATTTTGGATCTTGTCAAGGAGTCCCAGGTTGGCTCCACACTGGATCTGCCGGAAAATATAAAGGTTCGAAAGGACTACAGGGCTCTGATACTATATAGGGATGATCCGGAAGAGGACTTACCGGTGTCGGATTTTGAATACAGGCTGAAGGTTCCGGGTAAGACATGGATACCCCAGCTGAATATGTCGATTACCCTGGAGAAATTGACAAATTCAGGGGTTTTAAATGGGGGTAATGGGTGTATCTATATTGATGCAGACCGTGTACGGGGAGAGCTGTATATAAGGAATCGCAGGAACGGGGACCGGTTCAGGCCCCTTGGTATGAGGGGCACTAAAAAACTAAAGGACTTTTTAATCGACAGAAAGGTTCCCCGCCATAAAAGAGACAGCATACCTTTGGTGGTAGACAGGAACAATATTGTATGGGTTGCAGGATATCAGATGAGTGAGGACTACAAGGTGACCCAAAAGACCAGGCGGCTGCTTAAAATGGAGATAAGGGAGGATTAATCTCCCAATATATAAAGATCCCCAAGTAGAATAAAGGTAGCATTATTTGTAGTTTTTTGTTATAACATATTTAATACTGGCGGCTGGGAGACCGTGTGGTTCTTCTGACTGCTAAATTCGGAACAGGTGGTGTAGCAGTGGAAACAGTAGGAAAAATACTAATCGATGAGGAAAACATCAAACAAAGGGTTGCAGAATTGGGGGCACAGATAACAGAGGATTACCGGGACAAGGATCTTCTGGTGATTTGTATTCTAAGGGGCGGTGTAGCCTTCATGGCAGATCTGGTCAAGGAGATCAAGCTCCCCCTGACCATGGATTTTATGGCGGTGTCCAGCTATGGTATGTCCACCAAGTCCTCAGGGGTAGTCAGGATCATGAAGGATCTGGATGAAGATATCGAAGGAAAGGATGTCCTGGTAGTGGAGGATATAGTAGATACCGGGCTCACCCTTCATTACCTGACAGACTATCTTAAGTCCAGGGGCCCAAGAAGCGTTAAGATTTGCTCCTTCCTGGATAAGCCGGCCAGGCGTAAGGTAGAAGTAATCGTTGATTATATAGGCTTTGAGATCCCGGATGAGTTTGTGGTGGGTTATGGCCTGGACTATGCCCAGAAATACAGGAACCTGCCCTATGTATCGGTCCTGGACGCCAATAATCTGCCAGAGGTCTGAACCTGAAAGAGGACGGCAAATTCGTCAGAAGACCTTCATTGATTTTAGATCTTGGGTGTGTTACAATGTTACAATGCAGTGAAATGTCATCATTTGGGATGAAGCATAAGACAACTCACTAAAGGAGGGTTGATATTGAAGAAGTTCTTGCGGGGCCCGGGGTTTTATTTATTGCTATTGCTCGTGATTATTTTTATCGTATCCACCTTGGGGGATACGGCTGCCAATAAAGAGGAAATCTCTTATCCGGAGCTATTGGAAGCAATCGAAGCAAACAAGGTAGAGAGAATACAAACCATAGAGACAACGGTTATCGGTCTTTATAGGGGTTCATATATTAAGGAAAAAGATTTTTTAGCCGGTGGTAAGTACGATTTTAGATCCAGGATTATCACCAGGGAATCATTTTACGATGATATAAAGAAGATAGAGGCCAAGAAAACAGGTAGGCCGGTTGAGGATATTACAGCCAGTGACTTTTCTTTTACCATCGACGTTAAGCCGCCACCGGAGGCGCCATGGTGGTTAAACCTCCTGCCCTTTGGAATCGTTATAGTACTGTTCGGGCTTTTCTGGTTTTTCTTTATGCAGCAGACCCAGGGAGGCGGAGGCGGCAACCGGGTCATGTCCTTTGGCAAAAGCCGGGCAAAGGTCCATACGGAAAGCAAGAAGCGGACAACGTTCCGCGATGTTGCAGGAGCCGATGAAGAGAAGGAAGAGCTTAGAGAGATCGTGGATTTTCTAAAGAATCCCAGGAAATATATTGAGCTGGGTGCCCGTATACCCAAAGGGGTATTGTTGGTAGGGCCTCCCGGTACGGGGA
>JAAYRX010000128.1 GCA_012518535.1 Clostridiales bacterium
ACAGACATGAGATAAAGGAGAACCCCGATGAGGTCATTGACATCATTGAGGATACATTTGTGTATCCCGTCTTTGTAAAGCCGGCCAATATGGGTTCCAGCGTGGGCATATCAAAGGCCAAGGACAGGAAGGGGTTATTGGAGGCCTTGTATATCGCGGCCAGGTACGACGAGAAGATTATCGTAGAGGAGTTTATAGACGGGCGGGAGATCGAGTGCGCCGTCCTTGGAAACTACGACCCTAAGGCCTCTGTTCTGGGAGAGATTGTACCCTCCGAGGAATTCTATGATTACCATGCCAAGTATGAGGACGGGGGAGAATCCCAGCTATTGATACCCGCCCCCCTGCCCACAGACAAGGACGAAGAGATTAGAGATCTGGCCATCAAAGCTTACAAGACCTTGGGCTGTTCGGGCCTGGCTCGGGTAGATTTTTTCCTGAACAGACAGACCGGCAAGGTATATCTGAACGAGGTCAATACCATGCCCGGATTCACCCAGATAAGCATGTATCCCAAGCTCTGGGAAGCCGCGGGAATACCTTATAGAGAACTCATCGACAGCCTGGTCCGGCTGGCTTTGGATAGATTTAAAATGAAACACTTCTAGGAGGACTGAATATGGACAAAAGACCCATAGGGGTATTTGATTCAGGCCTGGGGGGCCTTACCGTTGTAAAGGAGCTGATGAAATGGCTTCCCCGGGAAGATATAGTATACTTTGGCGATACCGCTCGAATCCCTTACGGTACCCGTTCAAACGAAACCGTTATCAGGTATTCTGAGCAGTGTATAAGATTTCTCCTAAGCCAGGGTATAAAGATGATAGTTATAGCATGCAATACCGTCAGCTCCATAAGCCTTGACATAGTGAAAGAAAAGTTTGATATCCCGATCCTGGGTGTAATTGAGCCGGGGGCCAGGGAAGCAGCAGCCTCTACCAGGAATAAACGGCTGGGGGTTATAGGTACCCAGGCCACTATTAGAAGCCGGGCCTATGAAAAGGCCGTATCCCGCCTGGACCCGGAAATCAGGATATTTACCAATCCCTGTACACTTTTTGTACCCATAGTGGAAGAAGGTTGGAACGATTCCAAAATTGCGTTATTGACAGCCGAGAGATATTTAGATAGTATGAGGGACGAAGATATCGATACCCTTCTTTTGGGGTGTACGCATTATCCCCTCCTGGAGGACGCCATAGGTAAGGTCATGGGACCTGAAGTAAGGCTTGTAAATCCCGCTGAGGCTACGGCATTGGAGGTTGGCCGTATACTCAAGACCCGGGGCATCCTCAACGAAGGTGAAGCCGAAGCCCGGTATAATTTCTTTGTCAGCGATCTGGGAGAGAAATTTGAGGAGCTGGGCGGGCGTTTCCTGGGCAGGGAGATAAAATGCGCAAGGAAGATCGAGATAGAGAAGTTCTAGTTAGTTCTATCAGCTATATTATTTAAGAGGCTGAATTGGATAGAAAGATTTTTGGGGGGGTCAGTTATTGTGGACGGGGGCAAAAAGGTCATTTTGTCAATAAGGGGCAATCAGGTAAATCCCGAAGGCGAGGATAATAAGATTGAGCTCATAACCGAAGGACGCCTGTACAAAAAGGGCGACGCATACTACATTGAATATGAAGAGAGCATAATATCAGGTATGGAGGGAACAAAGACCCTTATCATGGTGGAAGACCGAAGAATTTCTTTGGAGCGTACAGGGGCCCACGAATCCCGATTTGTATTTGAAAAGGGCAGAAAATACGTTAATTACTATGAAACACCTTTTGGAAACCTGGAGATGGGGATTTTCCCCACCAGAATCGATTCCGATATGGATGATAGCCAGGGAAAACTTGGGGTAAAGTATGAGCTGGACATTTCAGGCAAGTACGCCGGCTCCAATGAACTTATGGTAAGCTATCAGGAAAACGGGCCACAGGGCTTGTTTAAATCTTGAAGAATTGAATAGTTATACACTGGGAGTAAGAAGTTAGACGTTAGGGATTGGATGAAGCAGTCCAACCTTTAACGTCTAACCTTTAGCATTCTCTATAGGTGACAACCTTCAAAATAGGACTGGTATTTTGTACAATATTAACTATTTTTTATATAAATCAATCTTTTTTTCATATTTATGTTGACGTTACAGTAAAAATGGTTATATTATATTAATGAATTATTGTGAAGCTACATCCTGAAAGCATTATAAATTGATAGCATAAAACTCAATTATGGATCTTTCCTGGAATTTTGATCTCCAACGGCAGTTTTTTAGCATTCTATATTTTTAAATGGTATGCTTTTGAATAACCACGTTCAATTCCTATTACATGGTTTCATCTCACATATTGTATTTTGATGACAACCATTTGATTAAAGTCTATTTATGTCCATTTATGGTTTCCCGCTTTTTGCTGCCTGGCTTCTAAGGGCAGACCGAAGGCAGGCCACAAGGCGATTAACAAGTTTAGCTTAGGAAATTGATGATGCAAAGCCGAGAAATCAAGAAATCCCGCCTAAAAAGGTATGTAGTTCATTTATGAATAAAACATTCAACCATGGCTATACTATGGATTAATATGGTTTGAACTTTTCATGTACTACAGAACACTTATAGTTTCGTTTAATATAGGCACAATTAAGATACTTAACGTCTTGAGACAAAAGATCAACAACCTGTAGTAAAGAAGTATTTCAAATAAACAACTACCCTTGGAGAACTTGTTTCAATACAAGCAATCTAAATGCGCCGGAAGAAATTTTATGCCAGCTCTGTAATTGGCAGATTCCGTATGGTTATAAACAGACGACGGGCAAGACCCGCATTCCCAACAGGTACTTATAGAAATCACAATCAAGGATGGATTATCCGGAGCAATCAGGGAAATGAAAGCATTTTCGAAAAAAGAACAACAGCAATGGATGAATAAAACAAGTATTGGAAAGAAAGTGAGGAATAGGTTTTGGATTTAAATAATTTGGAAAAAAATACAATAATCCAATTAAGAGAATTTGGTAGAGAGCTGGGCGTCAAGAGCGTAACCAGACACAAAAAACAACAATTGATTGAACTGATAAAGGAAAAGCTACAGGAGATGGCCGCCCATCAGGGGGAACAGTATAGATCAGAGGAATCCGGCAAAGGGGTGTCAGAGG
>JAAYRX010000129.1 GCA_012518535.1 Clostridiales bacterium
CTTTGACTTCCGCTTTGACAAGGATAAGGTTCATATTGATACAACCGGTTATGGCCATGGGGTAGGGATGAGCCAAATAGGGGCAAATGCCATGGCCAAGCAGGGTTACAGCTATGATGATATCCTGGTGCACTACTACAGAGGGGTTAAGATCGAAACTATTTAGTATCTCAAGGAATCTATTACAACAGAAGTATAATAAAATAATGGCTATTGAACACTAAGTTACTTCTTTGTATAGTAGGATGGTTTATTCCAGCAACTTCCAAATCGATGGTGGAATGAGCGACCAATAGCCATTACTGGTTAATACAAGGTATCTTTTAGGAAACTACAGGTTATCTAAGGAAAAAATGGATATTTTTCTTAGGTGACCTGTATTTTTTTTGTTAAAGTGGAGAGAATTATGAATAGAATATCCGGTATTAATTCCTAAAACATGGAATATTCAACAAATACCAAGGAGGTATAATAGATATGAAGTCTGATAAGTCCAAGGGCAGGTTCAGACAAGCCTTTACCAGGGAAAAGATAATACGATTTATAGACAAGCAGGGGTTTTATGTGGTTTTGTTCGTTTGCATCGCTATAATCGGGGTTACTGCATTTTTTACTTCGAATAAAAGTCCCAAACCCCAGGTTCAGGACTTGGCTGACAATGAGAAAGTTTTTGATCTGCCCGAACCTGTAAAGCCGGATGGGTTGGATGCCGCTGGATTGCTGGATGAAAAGATCAGCATAAAAATAAAGGACAGCACCCTGCCGGCGGAAGAAGATAAAGACAGTGAAGAGGTCTTAAAGGAGACCCTGGCCTCCCAGGAGGACAAGAAGGATGAAGGGGAAAAAAGTCAGAACCGGGAAAAGGGCCAGGATGATGTCAAAAAGGAAGAGGCCCCCAAAGAAGAGAAACAGGCACCGAAGAAATCAGCTTCCAAGGCCAAAATGATTTATCCGGTGAGTGGTAATATAATCAAGGAGCATACCGTGGACCAACTGGTATTTTCAAACACCTTAAAGGAATGGTCAACCCATAACGGAATTGACATCGAGTCCTTCATAGGTGCGGAAGTCAAGGCTGCCATGAGCGGTACCGTAGAGGAGATTACCGAAGACCCCTTGATGGGCATTTGCATCATTTTAGATCATGGCGACGGAATTAAGACCTACTATGCCAACCTATCCACCGGTAACATGGTCTCCGTAGGACAAAAGGTGGACAAGGGTCAGATTATCAGCGGCATAGGCAGAACTGCCAGCTGTGAGATCCTGGATGACCCGCATCTTCACTTTGAAGTTCTTCTGGATGACAAGAGCCAGGACCCCATGGAATACTTGCAATAAAGCCAAGGGGACGGCTTTACTGCCCCATTACATACAGCCACCGAATTATATCGGTGGTTTTTTCATGCAAAAATCCTCTTCTATATCCGCCAAAACCCGCATATTTATCAATATACCCACTGTATTTGGCTTCTATTCTATTAAGAGGGTGTTTTTAAGGGGGGTTAGATGTGAAGGATTATATTCAGGAAAGGGTAATTGAGATTGCGCATTATATCATCGAAACAGGAGCCACCGTAAGGGAAACGGCCAAAGTCTTTAAGGTTAGCAAGAGCACCGTTCATAAGGATATGTCCGAAAGGCTGCCCAGAGTGAATCCAAACCTATGGGCGGGGGTCAAAAAGGTTCTTGATAAGAATAAGGCGGAGCGGCATATCCGGGGCGGCAGGGCAACCAGGATTAAATACCAAATGGAGAATGAAGGTACTTCCCATGAAAAAAACGCCAAATAAACATGGATTGGAAAAGTTTATGATAAAATTTATCAGTAAAAGAGGATTTTATGGCTATATGTAGAATAGTTATATTAATTCTGGGGGTAATTAATTATATCGATACTTGTTTTAGGACATATTAAACTCCCTGATAAACACAGTTATCATAGATATACATAATAAGCAAGAGAAGGGACCGATAAAGAGTGTTTGGTAATAGAGATATCGGCATAGATTTGGGGACATCAAGTGTTTTGATATACATGCGTGGCAAGGGTGTAGTCCTTCGGGAGCCTTCCGTGGTGGCCATAGATACAAAGGGAGGGAAGATCCTGGCCGTAGGATCCACTGCCAGCAAGATGTTGGGCAGAACCCCAGGCAATATTGTGGCTCTTCGCCCCTTGCAGGATGGGGTTATCTCTGACTATGAGATAACGGAAAAGATGCTCAGATACTTCTTCAGGAAGGCCATTGTACGACGCTTTGGGGGCAAGCCCCGGGTAATTGTTTGCGTACCCAGCGGCGTTACCGAAGTTGAGAAGAGGGCGGTTTTGGATGCCTCCTATGAGGCCGGAGCCAGACGCACCTACCTTATTGAGGAGGCCATAGCCGCAGCCATTGGTGCCGGTATCGATATCAGCAAACCCTATGGGAATATGGTGGTGGATATCGGTGGAGGAACAACTGATATCGCGGTTATATCCCTGGGTGGAGCCGTAGTCACGGATTCCATAAAGGTTGCCGGTGATACCTTTGATGACTCAATAA
>JAAYRX010000130.1 GCA_012518535.1 Clostridiales bacterium
ACCTGATAATAGCGCCGGGTATACCCGAGTCATTGGAGTTTAAGGGTATAAAAGGGGTAAAAGCCTCCATGGAGACATCCACCGGTAAAGTGCTGTCCTCAAAATCAACCCAGACAAAGGGATACTCACCCCTCATCCTGGATGACCTTAAGCGGGGAAGCCCTGCCATCTCACCGGATAGGAACCCATGTGATTTTGAATACGGGGGCTGTATCTCTGATTCCAATACCTTTGCGACGGGTTTTTCCCCTTCCTTTTCCGCCCTTATGGCAAAGAAGGTATAAGGTAGATAATTCCCTTTCCCGGGACTGTTGAAGATCTCCCAGTCCCTCAATTCTCCCCGGGCACCTACGGATATATTACCGGTACCGATTCCACCTAACAAAAAAGCAGCTTCCCGTGCGTCATTATTAAATGTCCGCTGGGGGCCCATCGAATATAGCTGCTCCTTGGTATAAACTTCATTATTCATCTTAAAACCTCCGTTTTCAAGACTGATTCATCTATGGAATAAGTTAATGCACAGTACTTATGGTTGATACCTTAAATGATCTCCAGATAATCCCGGTCCGGAAGTTGAGGGAATTTCTTACCAGGAAGGGTTTGATACCAATAGGCCACCGAGGCGATATCATCTTGTAGGGGCAGGTATCTTCTATCCTTGCGCCAACCCAGGGCCTGGATGGTCACCCTTAGATCCGATTCGAACCTTATAGGATCGCTTATATGCCATCTATACATACCAAATCTGGTCTGTGACCTGTATACTCCATCAGGTCTGATTACCTGGGGTAATCCTGCGTAAGGCGTGGTAAATTCCTGGTATTGATTTGTTTTCTTGTTTTCAAAGTTATAGGACCCACAAAAATAATCTTCAGTTCCTGTTCCACAAATGGTGGGAAATTCCTTGTCTCCGTCCATATAGAACTTTATCTCCCCTTCTCCCCACCATCCGCTGTTGTTGACTCCCCAGGCCATATAGGTACCGACATATTGGCCCTTACCTTCGATACCATCCACTATGGTGTATACCTCTTTATAGGGAAGGGGATTGGTCCTTCTGAACTGTGCATGGAAATAACCTATATCATCAGGTACCTGCGTCAGGGTATAATCGATCTGATAATAGAGAGTCATAGGTTCATCATCACGGTTTTCCATGGTAATCTTGGCATGCTTCTTAAAGGGCATCTCCCAGTAGCAGTTAAAGGCACTGCCAGGATTAACGCAAACTGCAAGAGAGGAAACCTGAGCATATTCGCCCCATCCACAAGCAAAGAAGTCCCCAACGGGGCATTCCACCGACGGATGCTCCAAGCCGTCCCAATATATACGCATTATGGTGTTTCTCCAGCTCCCGGTAGGTGTCATCCATATATGCTGGATAGCACCCGGCCCCTCAATGTCAGCAATGGTAAATACCTCTCCCGGCTGAATAATGATATACGGGTTCACCTTCCAACCCTGTCCCAATTCTCTGGCTGCCAAGTGTGCGTTCCCCTCCTCAAGGGTCGCCATACCCCCCTTACCTTTGGCACCATCAAAGTTTTCGGGGCTTATCGACCGGGTCTTGGCATCAGAAAGCCTCCAAAGGTTGCCCATGTTCATCCCCAATCCATTAAATTTAGTCATTTTATATATCCTGCTTTTACTTGTTGGTAGCTTGTCTACGAATGTCCTTAAGACGCTTCATCACATCGTTTGCGCCTCTTCCGAAGTAATCATGGAGTAGCCTGTATTCTTCATACAGCTTATTGTATGTCTCTACATTGGCGGGTATAGGCCTGTATACTACATCCTTTATCCTGGCCATTTCCCGAGCAGCCTCAACGATGGAATCATATCCGCCCCTCTCCTTGCCTGCAGCTACGGCACCAAACATGGCCGATCCCAGGGCCGGAGCCTGAGCCGAAGCGGAGATCCTGATCTCCCTGTTGGTCACATCTGAATATATCTGCATAAGGAAGGGATTCTTTTCGGCTATTCCACCTGCAGCATAAAGTTCACTGATTGGGACCCCACTCTCCTCAAAGGTATCGATGATCATCCGGGTTCCATAAGCGGTTGCCTCGATCAATGCCCTGTATATTTCTTCGGGCTTGGTAAGCAGGGTACATCCAATGATAAGGCCGGTCAGGTCTACGTCAACCAATACTGATCGGTTGCCGTTCCACCAGTCAAGAGCTACAAGCCCGCTCTCCCCAACTGCTAATCTGCTCGCCTTTTCGCTCAATAAATCATGGATATTGACTCCCTTTTCTTCTGCTTCCTTGTAGTAATCTCCCGGTACACAGTTGTTTATAAACCATTCAAAATGATCGCCCACACAGGATTGGCCCGCTTCGTATCCAAAATATCCGGGCATTATTCCGTCCTCTACAACTCCACACATGCCGGGAACCATTTTTTCTTCCTTGCTAAGAAGCAGATGGCATGTAGAGGTCCCTATGATCATTAGCATTTTACCCTCATCAACAATCCCTACAGCGGGCATAGTGACATGTGCGTCCACATTGGCTACTGCTACAGCCGTTCCCGGATTCAAACCAGTAAGCCGGGCCGCATCCATTGTTATCTCCCCGGCCTTTGACCCGATGGGATAAATATCCCTGTTGAGCTTCTCATCTACTACATCCTCCAGCCTGGAGTCCAGGGCCTTAAAAAATTCGTTGCTGGGATAGTCCTTTTGCTTATGCCAAAGGGCCTTATAACCTGCAGTGCAGCTGCTCCTCTTTTCTTCTCCGGTTAGCTGCATGACTATCCAATCAGCCGCCTCTATAAACTTATATGCCCTTTCATAGATATCAGGATCCTCGTCCAATATCTGCCAGATTTTTGGAATAAGCCATTCCGAGGATATCTTGCCCCCATAGCGGGCCAAAAAGTCTTCCCCGCGCTCTGTAGCGATTTCATTTAACTTATTGGCCTCGTCCTGAGCGGCATGATGTTTCCATAGCTTTATGTAAGCATGGGGATTGGTTTTATATTCGTCGTACATACACAGAGGTGTTCCGTCCTTATCTATGGGCAACATGGTGCATGCTGTAAAATCGA
>JAAYRX010000131.1 GCA_012518535.1 Clostridiales bacterium
AGGGGATATTATATAGAAAGCCGAAGGGGCGGCGGCGGTTTTGTCCGCATCGTCAAGCTGGATTTGGATGAAGACGATTACCTCTTATACCTTATAAACAAGCGTATTGGTGCGACCATATCCCAGCAGGAAGCACAGGACATTGTTACAAATATAATGGAGAGGGGTATAATTAATGAGAGAGAGGCTGCTATCATAGAGGCTGGGCTTCTGGACAAGGTCATCGGCATCCCCACCAATGTAAGGGGAGTAATCAGGGCAAACATGCTAAAAGCTATGTTGGTGGCAGTCCTCAAGACCCAGGGCAAGGATCTTTGATGGGAGGGAATGATAGATGTTATGTCAGGAATGCAAGAAGAATCCCGCAACGGTTCATGTTACCAAGATCGTAAACAACATAAAGACCGAACTGCATCTGTGTCAGGAATGCGCCGGAGAGAGAGAGGACCTCAATTGGGTTTCTCCCATATCCATAAATGATCTTATGACCGGATTTTTAAATCCCATAAAACCTGCCAAGGCAGCCGATACCGTCCCCACCTTAAGGTGTGACAGGTGTGGGATGGATTACAGGCAGTTTAAGAAGATCGGCCGACTTGGCTGCGATAACTGCTACAGGGTATTTAAAGATGAAATACGCCCGATAATAAAGAGGATACAGGGCGGAGCCACCCGCCATACTGGAAAGATCCCGGCAAGTCTGGGCACAAGGCTCAGCACCACCAAGGAGATAGAGGACCTGAAAAGGCAGCTTCAGAGCGCCATAAACATTGAGGCCTATGAAGAGGCGGCCAGGATAAGGGATCGTATAAAGAAGCTGGAAAAGAAACAGGAGCAGGGGGGATAGACCATGAGCTGGATCAACAATACGGGTCCCTTGGGGGACGTAGTTCTCAGCAGCCGTGTTAGACTGGCCAGGAACCTGTCCGACACCCCCTTTCCCTCCATAGCCGATAGGTCCATGACGGATTCCGTCATACACCGGGTACACCGGAGCATCGCAGGCCAGGGTTCGCCCATTAAGAGTCAATACCAGTTCCTGCCCATGGGGGATCTGCCCCCTACGGACAGGGAAATCCTGGTGGAAAAGCATTTGGCAAGTCCGGACCTTCTGGAAAACTCCGACAGGTCTGCCATCTTAGTAAGCAGGGAAGAGGTTTGCAGCATCATGGTCAACGAGGAGGACCATATAAGGATGCAGTGCATTTTCCCCGGTTATCAGCTGAAGAAGGCTCTGGAGTACTTAAATACAATAGATGACGTTTTGGAAAAGCAGTTGCCCTATGCCTATGATTCCGATCTGGGATATCTGACCTCCTGTCCTACAAACCTGGGTACAGGTATGAGGGCGTCGGTGATGATGCATCTTCCCCTCCTGGCCGGAACAGGCCAGATGAAGGCCATAATCCAGACCCTGCCCAAGATTGGGGTGGCGGTGAGGGGCCTGTACGGCGAAGGCAGCGAAGCCATAGGGGACATCTACCAGATATCCAACCAGATAACCCTGGGGGCATCGGAGGAAGAGATCATCATGGGCCTGGAAGTGGTCACAAAACAGATCGCGGACAAGGAGAAAGAGGCCAGGCGCAGGGTTATGGAAAGGGGCAGGGTACATTTTGAAGACGGCATATGGAGAGCCTATGGTACCATGACCCACGCCAGGGTAATGGACTTAAACGAGTTTATGGGTCTGTTGTCCAAGGTTAGGTTGGGAGTAGAGATGGGTATAATACCTAACATAGATATAGGGACCATCAACGAACTGATGGTCATGGGGCAGCCTGCCCACCTGAAGAAATACCGGGACGGTGATACGGCTATCAAGGATTTGGATGAGGTGAGGGCCGGGGTTGCCGCCGAGAAACTGAGACGATAGAGATTATATAGAGAACGGAGGTACAAAAATGGCTTTTTTTGGTAGATTTACAGAGAGAGCACAAAAAGCATTGTTATACGCCCAGGAAGAGGCCCGAAGCATAGGGCACAACTACGTCGGAACCGAACATCTCCTCCTGGGACTGCTCCGGGAAGAAGGCGGAGCAGCCGCAAAGGTCCTGGCGGATCTGGGCATGGAAATTGACAAGATGAGAGAATATATAGTAAGGCTGGTGGGCAAGGGCAACTTCAACTTCAGCGAAGGCTTTGGCTACACCCCCAGGACCAAAAGGGTAATGGAGCTCAGCTTTTACGAGGCCAGAAACCTGGGCCATAATTATGTCGGCACGGAACACCTTCTCCTGGCCCTTATAAGAGAGGGCGAGGGTGTTGCAGCCAGGATAATGAAGGATGCCGGCGTGGATCTTGCAAAAGTAAGAGCCCTGGTCATGAAGATCCTCCAGGAGGAGGGTACCGAGACCCATCAGGGGGGCTCCCCCAGCGGCAAGAGCGATACCCCCAACCTGGACCAGTTCGGAACGGATCTTACCGAGATGGCCAGGGAGGGCAAACTGGACCCCGTCATAGGCAGGGAAAAGGAGATCGAAAGGGTCGTACAGATCCTAAGCCGCAGAACCAAGAACAACCCGGTCCTCATCGGCGAGCCCGGTGTGGGTAAGACCGCCGTTGCTGAGGGCCTGGCCCAAAGGATTGCCGAGGGCAATATACCGGAGCTCTTAAAGGGCAAAAGGGTAGTCACCCTGGACCTTTCCGGCATGGTAGCGGGAGCCAAGTACAGGGGAGAGTTTGAGGAGCGGCTGAAATCCGTAATGGCCGAGATAAAGGAATCCAAGGATGTCATCCTCTTTATAGATGAGATGCACACTATAATCGGTGCAGGAGCAGCGGAAGGGGCCATAGACGCCTCCAATATTCTGAAGCCTGCCCTGTCCCGTGGTGAGATCCAGGCCATCGGGGCCACCACCCTGGACGAATATCAAAAGCACGTGGAAAAGGATTCGGCCCTGGAGAGGCGTTTCCTACCCGTAATGGTCGGGGAGCCCAGTGTCGAAGAGACCATACAGATCCTAAGGGGTTTAAGGGATCGCTACGAGGCCCACCACAAGGTGAGGATAAGCGACGAGGCCATAGAGTCGGCGGCTACCCTGTCGGACCGCTATATAACGGACCGGTTCCTTCCCGATAAGGCCATTGACCTTATCGACGAGGCTGCCTCCAGGCTGAGGCTGCAGACCTATACCGTCCCGCCGGATCTAAAGAACCTGGAAAAGCAGCTGGAGGATATCCGCAAGGAAAAGGAAGAGGCGGTAGCCAACCAGAACTTTGAGAAGGCTGCCCAGCTGCGGGATCAGGAGCAAAAGGTAAAGGGCGAAATCGAGGCCGAACAGACAAAATGGAAGACCAGCCACGCCACCGGAACCGGGATTGTAGGCGAGCAGGAGATAGCCGAGATTGTATCCAGCTGGACCGGGGTCCCCGTGGTGAAGCTGACGGAGGAGGAATCCGACAGGCTTCTCAACATGGAGGAGATCCTCCACAAGAGGGTAATAGGTCAGGATGAAGCCGTCCATGCCGTAGCCCGGGCCGTAAGAAGGGCCAGGGTGGGGCTGAAGGATCCCAGAAGGCCAGTTGGCTCCTTTATCTTCCTGGGTCCTACCGGTGTAGGAAAGACTGAACTGTGCAAGGCCCTTGGTGAGGCCCTCTTTGGTGACGAGGATGCCATGATCCGCATCGACATGTCCGAGTACATGGAAAGGCATACCGTATCCAGATTGGTAGGTTCACCTCCCGGATATGTGGGCTATGATGAAGGTGGCCAACTGACGGAAAAGGTCAGGAGAAAGCCCTATTCCGTCATCCTCCTGGATGAGATAGAGAAGGCCCACCCCGATGTATTCAACATCCTCCTTCAGATCCTGGAGGACGGAAGGCTGACGGATGCCAAGGGCAGGCTGGTGGACTTCAGAAATGCCGTAATAGTCATGACATCAAACGTAGGAGCCCATACCATCCGTAAGCAGAGGACCCTGGGCTTTTCACCCGCCGAGGACAAGGTGGACAGCGAATACGAAAAGATGAAGGAGAACATCCTGGAAGAGCTGAAGAGGACCTTCAGGCCCGAGTTTATAAACCGGATCGACGAGGTAATCGTATTCCATTCCCTGGAGGACGAGCACCTAAGGCAGATAGTACCCCTTATGCTGCAGAATGCCGTAGAAAGGCTAAAGCAAAGGGATATCCACCTGGAGATCAGCGATGCAGCCAAGGATCATATGGTAAAGGAGGGCTTTGACCCGGTTTACGGTGCAAGACCCTTAAGAAGGGCCATCCAGCGCACGGTGGAAGATAATCTGTCCGAGGAGATCCTGGCCGGCAGGATATCCGTAGGGGATAAGGTCCTGGTAGACGTTGAAGACGACAAGCTGGTATTTAAGAAAATTTAACAACCCGGGGGAATGATTTCCCTGTGTTGGTGTAGAGAACGGTTCCTCTGTCTTCCATTGGAAAGAGCGGGGGAACCGTTCCCTTGTGCACCGGGCTTTAAATGCTATATAAATTTGCCTGTATTTATGGTATAATTCATATGGAAGCCAATTGAAAAACCGGTTAACAAATGAGATATGGGAGCTAAAACAATCGATGGCCAAACTAAAGCGAGTATTTGTATGCCAGGATTGCGGGTACGAATCCGTCAGATGGATGGGCAAGTGCCCCTCCTGCAATGAATGGAACACCATGGTGGAGGAGATAGAACAGCCCGCCGATAAGAGGAGCCTGAACACAGCCCAGGGGGCTGCCGGCCTTAGCCGTCCCGTCAGCCTGGAGGAGGTCTCCCTCCTGGAGGAGCACCGGGAGAGCACGGGGCTGGAGGAACTGGACCGGGTCCTGGGCGGGGGAGTGGTAAAGGGTTCCCTCATCCTAATAGGCGGGGATCCCGGCATCGGAAAATCCACCCTGATACTTCAGATATGCGAATCCCTGGGGAAGGGCGGGGATACAATCCTCTACGCCTCCGGGGAGGAATCCGCCCGCCAGATAAAGATGCGGGCCAACAGGCTGGGGGTAACATCTACAAGCCTTCGCCTGGTTGCAGAGACCAACATAGACGCTATTTTGGCCCATGTGGAGAATACAAAGCCCCGTTTCCTAATGATAGATTCCATTCAGACCATGTTTAACCCGGCCTTAAGCTCCGCCCCGGGCAGTGTAAGCCAGGTCAGGGAGGTAACCGCCACCTTGATGGGCCTGGCCAAGAAGAGCGACATGACCATCTTTGTGGTAGGCCACGTTACCAAGGAGGGGGCCATTGCGGGGCCCAGGGTTTTGGAACATATGGTGGACACCGTCCTCTACTTCGAGGGGGATCGCCACCATACCTACAGGATTCTAAGGGGAGTAAAGAACCGGTTTGGATCCACCAACGAGATAGGGATATTTGAAATGGGGGAGAAGGGTCTGGTGGAGATAATGAACCCGTCAGAACACCTTCTTTCAGAGCGGACCCAGGGCATGTCCGGCTCTGCGGTACTGTGCAGCATAGAGGGCACAAGGCCCATGCTGGTGGAGATCCAGGCCCTTATCAGCACCACGGCTTTTGGTATGCCCAGGCGGATGTCCACCGGGATAGACCACAACAGGGTGGTACTGCTCCTGGCAGTCCTTGAAAAAAAGGTAGGCATGCGCCTTTACGACCAGGATGCCTATATAAATGTCGCCGGGGGCATCAGGATAGACGAGCCGGCGGCGGATTTGGCCGTAGTCTGCTCCATAGCCTCCAGCTTCAGGAATATGCCCATAGACCACCACCTGTGTATAATGGGGGAGGTAGGGCTTACCGGGGAGGTAAGGGGCATCAGTCAGGTGGAAAAGCGGATCCTGGAATGCAGAAAACTGGGTTTTAAGACCTGCCTGATTCCCAAGGCCAACATGAAGGGATTGGACAGGATAAAGGATATAGATATAATCGGAGTGGACACCGTGGCTCAGGCACTCAGTGTTGTTTTATAGCCATCGTTTTTATTTTGTATCATTTATGATAATAGAAGGCAAGGGGGGTCTAGATGGGAAGATCGCTTAACGTATTGATTTGTGTAACCCGCCAGATTTCCTGTGAAAGGCTCATTAGGATGGGATACGACGTATCCAAAAAGAGCGGGGGAAAGCCCCATGTAATCCATGTAGCTCCCATAGGGGAGAATTTTTTAGGCAATCCCAAGGAGGGAGAAGCTCTCGATTACCTTTTTGACATATCAAAACAGGTAGGTGCCGAGATGACGGTATTGCGTTCCAACGAGGTGGTGGAGGTTTTAACGGACTTTAGCCAAAAGTACAATATTGGGACCATGGTACTGGGTGAATCAGCCAGTACAAAGTCAGGCAGAGAAGGAGAGATAATCCGACAACTGAAGAGAAGACTGCGGGATGTGGAGTTTATCGTGGTGCCGGCCTGAAAAAAATTAATAATTTTAGTTGACAAATGAATATCATCGTGCTAGAATGTACAGTTTATTGACAAATGCCTCCCTTTATGGTATAGTTATAATGTTAAATATATTAAGGGAGGCATCGTTCATGTTTGATATAGGAGATAAGGTGGTTTATCCGATGCACGGTGCTGGTATCATCGAAGGCATTGAGGAGAAGGAGATC
>JAAYRX010000132.1 GCA_012518535.1 Clostridiales bacterium
GGGGGGATTATCCTTGAATATCCTTAGTTTGTTGGATGTATTAGAGGATGAATTGGAAAGGGGAACAAGCGTACCTTTTGGAAATCGGGCATTGATAAATAAAGGAAAATGTTTGGAAATTATAAAGGACATTAGATTAAATATGCCTGATGAGATTAAGCAGGCTGAATGGATAAAAATGGAAAGACAAAGAATTCTTGTAGAAGCGCAGAAAGAATCCGAGGCTATTTTAAGGGATGCTGAAGCGCAAATAGAATCCTTAATAGAAGAAAACGAGATCACTCAAAGAGCTTACCAACAGGCACGAGAGATAATGGAAAGCTGCCAGAACAACGCAAAGGAAATCCGTTTAGGTACCAGGGAATATGCAGACAAGCTGTTAGAAAAGGTAGAGACCTATTTAATTGAGCAATTGGAAATTCTCCAAAGTAACCGTCAGGAGCTAAATAATATGAAATAACGGCACCGGGAGTTATGGAACCTCAAGGCCTCCGTTTTATAGCTGATTTAGCGAGAGTCACAAGTAGGTATAGGGTTAGAAACAATAATATACCTGATGCTAATAAATACGTGGAAGCGATAAAGGTACTACCTGCAGTCGGATTTATGTGATAATCATGAATGCCAAAGGCAGCAACCGTTTCAATTTCATAAACCGAGAGTAAGGCGTATGTAATTACGGCTGAAAATATGCCGTGAAGTAGTTTGGATAGAAAATACACCCCCATAGAGAGATCGGTTTTCGCCAAGAAGCTCATAGCTTGGCTGTGAATAGATAAGCCACCCCAGCCTATAATTAGTGAGATGGCCACTAATTTATAATTAAGGGGGAGTGCAGACTCCCCTAGTAGTTGACAACCGGTGGTAATTTCCAAGGTGCCTGCTATAATGGGGTTAATAATTTCTAGTAATCCGGGGTCTGGAAAAGACCAATTACCTGAAAGATAATCTGGGCTCGGCTTTATTATGTTTTGAAGTACTAGATTTATAACTACCGAAAACAGAACAATGAATCCACCTATAATCAACTGTGCTTCCATGGAGTTGTGAACCGATTGCCCCAAGACTGTTCCAAGTGATTTGTTATTATTGGCACCACCTCTGATAAGTTTTTTAAAGGCAGAGCTAATACTTGGATTTGGTAATTGTAATTCACTCCTAGTTTTTTTTGCACCATAAAAACGGAACAAGATACCAAGTAATAGTGCACCTAGCAAATGGCTTATTGCAATTATGTTACCCGCTTGTGGGTTGCCCAGAATTCCAATTCCCACTGCCCCAATCATAAATAATGGGCCGGAATTGTTGCAAAAGGCCAGCATCCGTTGGGCCTCGTCTTTTGTTATAGATCCATCACTATATAAGGAAGCAATTAGTTTAGGCCCTGTGGGATATCCAGATGTGATGCTCATGATCCATACAAAGGAACTGTGGCCGGGGCAATTAAAAATCGGCCTCATTACAGGGGTTAAAATCACAGATAGAAAATCGACAACCCCCAATTCTATCATAATTTCTGATACTATAAAAAAGGGAAGCAAAGCTGGAAAAACAATGCTCAACCAGGTATCTAGACCTTTTAAAGAAGCGGCAAGCGATTGCTCAGGATAGGTGATAACCAGTATAATAACAATCAGGGATGCGAGGATTATAATAAGCCTTTGCAATCGTACAGTTTTAGAAGACAAATTGGATTATCCCCCCTATCCATTAACAAGGGTATCCGTAGTAGTTAATTATTACGCTTTTGGATATTTACGTTTTATCCTATACCCTTGATTTCCGAAGCCTGGTATTAAGCGATAATGCTCAATACTAATTCATTATATTTGGGAAGGGGACTAATTATGAGGGGAAGCCCAAAAATTGGTTTGGCTTTAGGTGCAGGTGCTTCCAGGGGTTTAGCCCATATTGGGGTTTTGCAAGTTTTGGAAGAGCACGGCATCATTCCGGATTTAATGGCCGGAAGCAGTATCGGAGCCATAGTAGGAGCTCTTTATGCTGCAGGTATTACTCCCAAAATGATGGAAGGTATTGCGAAAAATTTGGATTTAAAGCCATATTATGATGTAGGTATGCCGAGATTGGGTTTTATTAAAGGAGAGAGAATAGAAGAGCTTATCAGGCTCCTCACCAAGGGAATGACCTTTGATCAGCTTAAGATTCCCTTAAGTATTACTGCTGTGGACTTAAAAAGCAATCAAAGCGTTATAATTAATGAAGGATTTGTTTATAAGGCTGTCAGGGCCAGCATCTCAATACCTGGAATCTTTGTACCTGTATTCGAAGGAGATCAGGTTCTGGTAGACGGAGGGTTACTGGAGCGCTTACCTAACAGGGTAGTAAGGGAGATGGGAGCGGACATAATAATAGGTGTGGACGTTGGATTCAGAGGCCAGCATGGCGATGCCTCGAATATTCTGGGTATAATACTTCAGTCCTTTGATGTGATGAGTTTGGCCTTAGTTACCAATAGCATTAATGGTGATGAGATATACATATATCCCAACCTCGCAGATGTTAACCCTCTGTTATTTGATAGGGCAGAGGAATCTATTGAAGAAGGAAGAAGAGCAACCCTCGAGATGATAGGTGAAATTGAGGAGAGAATCCGTTTATTCAAGACTGGATCATCACAAGACCCTGATTAAACTCTCTGCCACCCATTCGGTTTTCGGGGTTTGGAAGTGCCAGGGCATATAGATCACCGGCAAGAACATCATATTGGAACATTGTGCATAAATCCTTATCTCCATAGCGGTAATAATGAGACGGCTTAGTAATTATTGGCAGGCCAGCCCTTTTTTTTAGACAGCTCAAAAGAGGAATAGATCTTGTGTTGAAGCCAAGGATACGCAGATAACGGGGACCACCTTTTTCTTGATAATAGGATATATCCTGGGTTTTTATTCCCAGGAGGGCGTGAATGAGGATACGCTGAAACCTTGTATATGTATAACGCTTTGTTTTGACTTTATTTAGAAAATCCTCTATGTTAACGCTTTCTAGGGCATGTTTTTTTATGCGGTTTTCTAGCCCTTCTTCTACATCCATCCAATTGGATATTTCTTCGGTACTGGATCGCCTGAGTAACCCCAGTAGCATCTGATCAAAAGAATGAATGGATACTGGCCCCCAGCCTTTGGAAATGGTCTCTTTTAATATTTCCAGAGAAGGTATAGGTAAAGTGGCAGCAACGGAATCCCAACTTTTACCAGACAATATGGCACTGCGTATTGCCGTAGCACTAGAGAATTCTCCCTCCAGACTCGGGCTGTTGTAGGAAGCACCCAATCTAGGTATTATAACGGGCTTAATAGGGCTTTCTAGCCTTTTCAAGGCCTTTAGATACTCCAGAGCAAGAATGGAATTAGAACCCCTAAAAATGCTTTCAATCAGTTCTGATGATATAGTCTTGACCCAATTGGCACAAGAAAAATATTCTTGCATGGCTCTCATTCGTGCAAAGGGGTAAGAGAGACCTTTATTTAGATATGACCTTAATAGCACTCTGTATTCTGCGGGTTCTTCAGCTAGTACCCTTGCTGCCATATCCAATTCATCTAGGTTGTTATGTTCACTACCAAAGGCGATGTGAGTAACCAGTCCGGTCATATGGAGCAATTGTATCGCGCCGGCGGAGAAGAGCTCCGCTGTTTGTGATGCATATAACGCGGGGAGCTCTATTACCAGATCAATACCATTTTTGAGTGCCATTTGTGTGCGAGCCCATTTATCTATAATGGCGGGTTCACCCCTCTGGGTGAAGTTACCCGACATAACAGCAATGGTATAGTCAGGTTCTACCAATTGTTTAGCCTTTTGAAGGTGATGCAGGTGTCCCTTATGAAAGGGATTGTATTCTGCAATTATGCCCAATACCTTATTCATAGTTATCATTCCTTCATAATTATTAGAGGGTTCATTCTTCATAGGTAGTAAAGCAGTACCCGAAAAAGCAGTTTCTGGGTTTGAGGCTGCCAAAGGCTAATTCAAGTATGAAAGGGCACTCCTGAAAATAGGCAGTTATCCTATGACATTATCAGTGAAACATTGGAACAATAATATGGAACCCTATTGAACATAATAATTATATATACATAGGTTGTATTATTCAAGTTTGCAACAGGGATTGTTTCCGGTAAAACTAAAATGAAAATTCTTTTGTGGCTAAATATCATAAAATCTAAATTGATTAGAGGATTTTGGCGTTTAATGTAGAATAGATAGTTTGGTTAGGTGCCTCGTAACTATAAAACGGGGCACAATAACAGTATACAATGGTTTCGTACTAAAACCTCAGAGTAAATCCATATAGGGTGTATCATTTTAGTTGATTTTACTCATAACCTCCTATGTATATGGTTGGTGCCCTGGTTTTTGGACGACAACCATAGAATGTTCTGTCTCAATAATTCAGCTTGCAAGACCGGAGCGACTGATACCCAGAGATTGATCCATGGTAAATATAGCTTACAATACCAAGTGTAGTAAGGGATATGTGGTGAAACTTTATGTTTTCAGGCTGCTAGCTGTTCATAGTACTTCAACAAAATAAATTATTCGATTAGATACGAGGGCTATAGAAGAAAGGAGTTATTTAATGGGTGTAATTAACAATATCATAAAGAAAGCAAAGGCTTGCAAAAAAACAATTGTACTACCGGAGAGCGATGACATCCGTATGTTGAAAGCCAGTCAAAAGGTCGTAAGCTGTGGGATAGCCGATATAGTGTTATTGGGGAATGAAGAGGTTATCCGAGAGAAAGCTGGTGATATTGACTTAAGTGGAGTTAATATTATAGACCCTTCAGAGTCTGACAATGCCGACACCTACGCTAATGAACTGGTGGAACTACGTAAACATAAGGGTATGACCTTGGAGAAGGCCAGAGAGGTTTTAAAAGATCCCCTTTATTTTGGATGCATGATGGTCAAGTTAGGTGATGCAGACGGTATGGTAGCCGGTGCAGTAAATAGTACCCCTGATGTATGGAGACCGGTATTGCAAATAATAAAAACCCGTCCCGGCATTTCCATTGCTTCGAGTTGTTTTCTAATGGAAGTACCAGACTGCCAATATGGTGAGAATGGTGTTTTTATTTATGCAGATTGTGGGCTCAATCCAGATCCTACTCCCGAAGGATTGGCATCAATAGCCATTAGTGCAGCAGAGTCAGCGAGGATCTTAGCCGATATGGAGCCTAGAATAGCTATGCTGTCATTTTCTACAAAAGGTAGTGCGAGCCATGAGACTGTGGATAGGGTGGTAGAAGCGACCAGATTGGCTAAGGAGATGGCGCCTGATCTATTGATCGACGGTGAACTCCAAGTGGATGCAGCATTGGATTCGGACATTGGTCAACAAAAATCCCCAGGAAGTCCTGTGGCAGGCAGAGCCAATGTATTAGTTTTTCCAGACCTTGGGGCGGGAAATATAGCCTATAAGCTAACTGAAAGGTTGGCAAAGGCCACAGCACTGGGACCATTGAGTCAGGGCCTGGCAAAACCGGTTAATGATTTATCCAGGGGATGTAGCGTTGATGATATAGTCAATGTAGTTGCCATAACAGCCTTAGAGGCGCAGAATTAAGGGAGGGGGAATTTATTATGAAAATACTTGTAATTAATGCTGGCAGTTCTTCGCTTAAGTATCAGCTTATTAATATGAATGACGAAAGTGTTTTGGCCAAGGGTAATGTAGAAAGAATTGGCCTGTCAGAGCCCTTGCTAAAGCATACCCCACAAGGCAGGAGTCCTATCGAAATCCATGGGGATTATAAAGACCATGTATCTGCCATAAAAGAGGTAATTGGGACCCTAATCCACGAGGATTATGGTGTAATAGAGAGCATGGAGGAGATCAAAGCTGTTGGCCATAGGGTTGTTCATGGAGGTGAACGGTTTTCCAGTTCAGTTCTGATTGACGATGAAGTTATGAAAGCCATTGAAGCTAATGTTGAACTGGCCCCTCTCCATAATCCAGCCAATATAATGGGGATTAACGCATGTAGAAATGTAATGCCAAACACGCCGATGGTGGCAGTTTTTGATACAGCTTTTCATCAGACCATGCCCCAGAAAGCTTTTATGTATGCTATTCCTTATAGCTCTTACGAAAAGTTTGGAGTTAGGCGTTATGGCTTCCATGGTACTTCCCATAAATATGTATCCTTGAAGGCAGCCCAAATACTTAAGAAACCCATTGAGTCTTTAAAGATAATTACTTGTCATTTAGGGAACGGATCCAGTATTGCAGCAGTTGATGGGGGGAAATCCATTGATACCAGTATGGGCTTTACACCCTTGGAGGGACTCCCCATGGGCACAAGGAGCGGTAGCATAGACCCTGCTATTCTCAGCTATTTGATGGAAAAGTTAGATATAAGCTGTGATGAGATAAATGCGCTTCTGAACAGAGAATCAGGTATGCTGGGTTTGTCGGGAGTCAGCAGTGACTTCAGAGATTTGCATAAGGCAGCAGCGGAAGGAAATATGCGAGCTCAGATGGCATTGGACGTCTTCAACTATGAGGTGAAAAAATACATTGGTGCCTATGCGGTAGCCATGGGTGGAGTGGACTGTATTGTATTTACCGCAGGTATAGGAGAGAACACCCCGGAGATAAGAACAAGGTCTTGCTCTGGTCTGGAATTCATGGGCATCAAGATCGATGAAGAAAAGAACCATCGGAAGTTGGGAAGATCAGATTGGGATGGAGATATAAGTGCGGACGATTCCAGAGTTAAAGTCCTGGTTGTGCCTACAAATGAAGAGCTTATGATAGCCAGGGAAACCATGAATATAATTTAAGAAGGTCTAATGTTCATTGGGCTGTATTTGCTTGACAATGTTTTGACGCATTGTTCATGTCAGATATTTTTCTGTAATGACTATTGACTCTTGCAGTCATCTGCTTATCAATAGGCCCTTACCTTTATTAGGCGGTAAGGAAATGTACCAACGCAACAGAAAACTTAGTTATCCAGTGGGTGAGATTTTGTGTGGTTATCTTGACAAAACCAGGTACAATCTATATAATTAACCCGTCCGTCTACAAAATAATGGAGTGATAGAGATGGTTATTGATATTACGGACATCTTAATGGAAGAAGGCTTGGCATACGATTTTAAAGGCCATGTATCACTGGAAGATATGGTATATCAGGGTGAGAACATCCACTTTGAAGAGCCTTTTCATGTAGAAGGTACGGTATTAAATGGCGGGGAATTCATAATGCTAAGCGCTCAGGTGCAAGGTCATGCTGACTTACAATGTGGCATATGCACTGAAGCATATGTTCATGCTGTGGATCTCGACATACAGATAAATCTAAAACCCACACATGACGAGGATGATCCTGATATCTACGTTTACAGTAATAATCATATCCATTTAGATGATATTATAACCCGTGAATTTATTCTGAAATTACCGGTACAAAGACGGTGTTCTGTGGGGTGTAAGGGTCTTTGTCCTTATTGCGGCACCAATTTAAACAGGAGTGAATGCCAATGTACGGATGAAGATCATCAACCAATAGACAATAGGTTAAGAATATTGAAAGATTTTTATGCGAACAGGGATAGGGAGGTGTAATAGCCATGGCTGTGCCAAAGAGAAAAACGTCCAAAGCGAGAAGGGATAAACGTAGGGCCAATTGGAAGGCGAGTATGCCTGGATTGACAGAATGCCCACAATGCGGAGCTGTTAAGCTTTCACACAGGGTATGTAAGGAATGTGGATTTTATAATAAAAAACAAGTGATTTCCAACGAGGATTAATCCCAATATATCCTGATACATTATTAGTATAATAAAGAAGTAATTGAAAGAAACTGCCTTAAGGTAAAGGAGAACTATAATTCTGCCTGCCTAAGGCAGTTTTTGCTTATAAAAAGGTATTGCATTATACTATTAAATATTATATACTACCATTAGCACCTGATACTAAATTGTGTTTGATATAAATGTTAAGTCTTTTTATTTTCTTTGTGTGTAAACATGGCATGCCTAAGAAATGTGGGCGCCGATACGAATATGTAAAAAGGTGATTAGAACATGTCAAAGGATGTTTTGCCCAAAAAAGAACGCCAGCGTCGATTGATTGAAGACTTGAATCAAGATCCCTTCATGACCGACGAAGAATTGAGCGAGATGTTTAACGTTAGCATCCAGACTATAAGACTGGATAGGCTTGAACTTGGCATACCAGAGCTGAGAGAGCGAATAAAGAATGTAGCAGAAAGAAATTACAGCAAATTAAGGTCAATAGAAGGCAAGGAGATAATAGGGGAATTGGTTGATATTGAACTGGGCAAAAGTGGCATATCAATTCTCAATACTACTGATGATATGGTATTTCAACGCTCCAGGGTTGTAAGGGGCCACTACATATTTGCCCAAGCAGAATCCCTTGCTCTGGCAGTAATTGATGCTCCGGTGGCCTTAACCGGAGTGGCCAATATAAAATACAAGATACCCATATACGCAGGGGATAAACTAGTGGCAAAGGCTGAGGTTGTCCGGCGGAGGGGAAATAAATACTTCGTATGGGTGAAAATCAAGGTAAAGCAGGAAGAGGCCTTTAGAGGGAAATTTATTTTGGTTTCCATAGGTCCTGACGGAACAGATAATGAATCGGGAGGCAACGAATAATGAGGATAATAGTAGATGCTATGGGAGGGGATTTTGCTCCGGTTGAAATTCTCAAGGGCTGCATCGATGCCGTTGGTGAATACGGGATCCTTTTGACTCTGGTTGGGCAGGAAGAAGTTATTACAGAGCATTTGCAGGCACTGGGAGCATCGTTGGAACCCTTCGAAATAATAAATGCCACAGAAGTCGTAGAGCCTGATGAAGTTCCGGTAACGGCTATAAGGCGTAAAAAGGATTCTTCCATGGTAAAAGCCTTCGAGCTATTAAGGCAGGATCCGGAGAGTGTGTTTATTTCAGCTGGCAGTACAGGTGCTTTAATGGCCGGAGGTTTACTAAAGGTAGGACGGATTAAGGGTATTAACAGACCGGCTCTGGCACCGCTGATCCCTACCAAGGAGCAGCCGGTGCTTCTAGTAGACGCTGGTGCTAATGCGGAATGCAAACCGGAGAATTTAGTACAATTTGCCATAATGGGATCCGTATATATGGAGCAGGTACTGGATAGAAAGAATCCCAGTGTTGGTTTGGTCAATATTGGAACTGAGGAAGGCAAAGGCAATGAACTGACCAAGGAGACATACATACGCCTAAAAGAGCAGGGAAATATAAACTTTTTTGGGAATGTAGAAGCGAGAGATATACCGGCCGGGATAGTTGATATCGTTGTATGTGATGGTTTTACAGGTAATATAATTCTTAAGCTCACCGAGGGCCTGGCAACTAATCTGTTTGCCATAATGAAGGAAGAATTCACCAAGGGTCTTATCCCCAAAATTGGAGCCTTACTGTTAAAACCTAGCCTAAAGGGATTGAAGGACACTATGGACTATGCAGAACATGGAGGCGCACCTCTCCTTGGGATAAACGGTGGCATTATAAAGGCTCATGGCAGCTCCGACGCCAGAGCAATTAAAAACGCCATACGGCAAGGCAAAAAATTCGCTGAACAACAGGTATTGAAAAACATCAAAAGCAGGATTGTCGGAGACGGTGAGGAGGTATAGAACATGGGGTTCTTATTCCATGGGGGTATAACAGGTACAGGTAGCTATGTACCTGAAAAGGTAATAACAAATAAGGATTTGGAAAAGATCGTTGACACTTCCAATGAATGGATTATTACACGTACCGGTATCAGAGAGAGACGCATATCCGATATAACCATGGCGACATCGGATATGGCAAACATTGCTGCAACAAGAGCGATAGAGAATGCATGTCTATCCCCAGAGGATATTGATCTTATAATATTGGCAACAGTAACCCCTGATAGCAATGTACCCTCTACAGCTTGTATTGTACAACATAATATTGGAGCAGTGAATGCGGCTGCATTTGATATAAA
>JAAYRX010000133.1 GCA_012518535.1 Clostridiales bacterium
TAAGGAGGTATGTTGCCTTCCCATGGAAGGATGCCATGTATGGTGAACTTACCGATGAGTATATTCGCCTTCGCAAAGTGATTGAGGTAGCTCATGAAAAGGGTTTTAAGATCATGGTCACAACGCCGGGATTGCGGGATTTCAACCAGGACTTTCTAGGTCCGGTAGGATCAGAGGAATTCTATGAAAACGTGATGAAAACCTGCGCCTGGTATGTCAATGATCTAAAGGGGATGGTCGGCCCCTTGTGGTGTATTGGAAATGAACTGGACCATTTTGACCAGGGGCACGGGTTGGATATAGTAGCAGAAACAGCTTTTTGGTCATGTGAGGGGATTGTATCCGCTGATCCTGATGCTTCGTGTGGGATTAACCTGTCCAGGGTATGGGACCAGGGCCTGGAATTTGCGGATATGGTATACAGGGAAGGACATAAGTTTGGCTTCATAGGGGATGACCAATACTTTGGATCCTGGCAGAGGCCGGGCATAGAGAGATGGTATGAGGCTATTGATGTACTCTATGAAAGATATAAATTGCCCATAGTAGCAGCTGAATGGGGCTATTCTTCCAGTGGGGAAACAAAACCTGCACCTCCCGAAGGTACCAGGATGAAGCCCGGATATACCAGTGTATGTCATGTGTTCGGTTGGCATTACGAGGAAGAAGGTGGACATACCGATGAAGTACAGGCAGAATACCTAAGGCAGGGTATAGAGCTGTTTGCAAAGCATCCTCATGTGTTGGGTCAATTCCTCTTTAAGTGGAGCGACCCCAAAACCTGCTGGGCTTGCGGAAGGGTTGGATGTCCTGCCGAATGCTTCTGGGGTATAGTGGATACGAATTTAAAACCAAAACCTGCATATTATTCCGTGAAAAAAGCCATCAGAGAGTATTACGGCTGATTTTGATGGAGTACCTTGCTATAATTATGAATATCAGTATAAGTCAGGAAGATAGACACAATCCGATTACAATTCTCACAAAGTAAAGCACATCACACGGGGGTGTAGGGTTTGGATGATAGGGGTCTGGTCCTGGACATCGACAGGTTTGCAACCCATGATGGCCCTGGGATAAGGACAGTTATATTTATGAAGGGATGCATGCTGCGCTGCCTTTGGTGCCATTCGCCGGAGTCACAGCGGCTACGTCCTGAATTGCTTTATCAACGATCAAGGTGCAGGGAATGCTACCAATGCATCCAGGCCTGCCCTGAAGGGTCAATTACCACAGACAATGAAATTGTCAGCGAAATAAGGGGAATAAAAGTCAATCGTGGACTCTGCAGGGAATGTTTCTCCTGCACTCAAGTATGCTTCACAAAAGCACTTCGCACGGCAGGCGCATATAAAACCGTAGACGAAATAATGAATATAATAGAACAGGATATACCTTTCTACAGAAATTCAGGCGGTGGGGTGACCATAAGCGGGGGAGAACCCCTGTTTCAGGCGGATTTTGTACTAAGGCTTATTAGGCAATGCCACCGGAAGGAAATCCATATAGCCTTGGAAACCACGGGCTATGGGGAATATAATAAGCTGGAGGAAATGGCAAACCTGGTTGACCTTATTTTTTATGATATCAAGCTGATGGATTCAAACCTCCACCGGAAGTACACAGGCAAGAGTAATGAACTTATTCTTAATAATCTAAAGGCCTTATGTATTGATAGTAAAATAGCAGATAAGATATTAATCCGTATCCCATGCATACCCAATATTAACGATGCACCGGAGCAAATCATTGAAACAGCGAACTTTGTCCTGGGGCTTGGAATCAAAAGAATTGAACTGTTGCCTTATAACGTCATGGCACATTCAAAGTATGAGTGGGTGGATAGGCCCTATCCTTTGGGAGAAATTGAGAGCCGAAGCCAGGACCATTATCGTGATTTAAAAGATATGGTTGCCCGGACGGGTATAGATGTAATTTAGGGCCTTGTGCAAGTCATAAATATAGGTGATGGTTAATGAAATGGTAATGACTATACCAAATCAATGAAGTCATTCGCTTATCAATAGCCATTATCCATACACGCACTGTTTCAGTTAGCTATATATATGCAACTTCACATATCAATACAGCTACGATGGAATTGTGGAGGTTGATTCTATTAAGGCAGCTTCCCTATGTAATTTGGATACTGCCGAAACAAACCATCCTCCTATACAAAAAGTGGCTTTGTGTTTAATAACTATTACCTGCTATTAAACTAACACAAGTAATTAATATAATCAGTAGATGTTAGTAAGAAGTGAGGGGGAAACAAAGCATGAAAAGCATTCTGGAGTATGGGGAAAGACAGGCGAGGGAAATGCCATCCCTACGCGAGATGACGCCAAGGGTTAGGACCCACTACGACACCATAAGAGAAAGGATGGAGCAAAAACAGCTGGCATGGGGCGGGGACCTTTCGGTCATCAACGAGGAGACCTGGGAATACAGCACTAATATCAGACGGGCTATGGCTTTCGCAAGGGTTATGCACGAGATGCCTATCGCCATCGAGGACTACGATCTAATAGCAGGCAGGAGCCTCCTAAATGGGCAAATTGTGCGCTGCAATCTTCCAATGTTTCTGAAGCCCAGCGAGCTGGGTGAATGCAACGTCCATATGTCCCACAAGTGCCCTGATTATGAAACTTTGCTTAGTCAAGGGATTTCCGGTATATTATCTAGGCTGGAGGAGAAGGAGAAAACGCTTTCCGGTATCCAGGATCCGGATGAACGCAAGGAAAAGAAGGACTTTATTGAAGGAGTTAGAATAGAGGCGGAGGCCTTGGTTGCAATGGCAAGGCGTTATGGTGAGCTGGCCAGATCCAAGGCAGAAGAGGAATCCGACGAAAACCGGAAGGCTCACTGGCTGGAAATGGCCCGGATCTGCAATAAGGTACCCCTGTACCCGGCAGAATCATTTAGGGAAGCCATCCAATCCATATGGTTTGTAAACTATGCTTTTACCCATACCATGACCTATATCCCAATAGGCCGGATCGATTATTTGCTTTATCCATATTTTCAGATGGATTATGAGAAGGGCAGGATAAGCCTGGAAGAAGCCCAGGAATTGGTGGATTCCTTCTGCCTTCATGTCAATGACAGGGCTCAGGTTCGTCCGGAAAACTACACATATACCGACCAGAATGCAATCCCGGGTGCCCCCAGACAGAGCATTATGACCTATAATAACGGGTTTGTCAAAAAGGGAGATATCGATGCCTCGGATGCAATCAATCACTGGGGCCAAAATATTTTAATCAGCGGTTTAAACCCCGACGGAAGCGATAGCACCAGTATCTTGACCTATCTCTTCCTGAATGCCCATGAGAAAATCTCTATGACCAGTCCGGTGTTGACGGTGCGGATGCACAAGAACAGCCCCAAAGCCCTCCTTGATCGTGTTGCCGAAGTTCTGAAAACCGGAGGCGGAATGCCTTTTATAAACAATGACGATATAATAATATCCGCATATGAGAAGCTGGGAATACCCAGGGAGGATGCATGCAATTATGCCAACTCCAATTGTTGGGAAACCCTAATTCAGGGTATGTCCAATCAGGAGATGATCCGGGGGATTAATTTCCTCTACCTTCTGGAGCTGGCCCTAAACGGGGGAAAATCCTTTATCCATAAAGAAAACCGCTCCAAGGTAAAGCCTCCTTGCAAGGACAATCCTATGAGCTTTTCAGCCTATGTCGGACCCTCCAACCCCGTAATCGACGGTGTTGATACGATGGATGCATCCCAGATTACCAGCTTTGAGAAGCTGATGGAACTGTGGCGTATACAGACGGACTATATGCTAAAGCACTCCATCGAACATGTTACCAGGATTATCTTCAGTGAAGGCAGTCATGGCAGATTTGGGAATAATCCTCTGCTCTCCGCCCTTACAAGGGATTGTATAGAAAACCTGGCGGACTTAACCCATCTGGGAGCCCGTTATATCCTGTGGCACATACTGGGCGAGGCTGTCTCCAATGGAGCGGATGCGGCCATGGCTATCAAGAGGTTCGTTTTTGAGGAGAAGCTGCTTAGCCTGCCGCAGTTGGTTGAAATTCTTAAGAATGATTGGGCCGGGTCAGAGGAATTGAGGTATAAGTTCCTGAACGGTGCCCCAAAATGGGGAAATGGGAACGAGGAAGTCGACAGTATCGCCATGGAGATGACGGATTATTTTATAGAGCGGGTTGAGTATCATGCCCAATCATACCCACAAACCATTTTTTCACCCAGCATAGCCACATTCTCATGGGTCATATCCATCGGGAAACGGATTGGGGCTTCAGCTGATGGCAGGAATGCCCAGGAGCTGATTGCAGCCAACCTGTCCCCTGCGCCAGGCCGCGATACCGACGGGCCTACGGCAGCTATAAATTCTTACCTGAAGATCAATACATCTACTATGGCTGCAGGGGCACCAATAGATCTGAGGGTCAATATGAATGGTCTGGAAGGCGAGGAGGGCACCAGGCGGCTATCTGCCCTTATAAAGACATTCCTGGAACTGGGCGGCAATATGATGACTCTGACCATCACCAGCGCAGAAGAATTGAGGCAGGCTATCGAACACCCGGAAAACTATAGGGGATTACGGGTCAGAATGGGAGGCTGGTCAGCGTATTTCACCCTCTTAAGCAAGGAGTCCCAGATGCTACATCTAAAAAGGGTGGAACACAACCTGTAAGTATGTGTTGTATATAAATCATCATAATATATAAAAGTTAGATATACAGGAGGCCGGACAGCTCGATATCCAGGCCTGTTTCACCAATTTTAATGGATATTTCAATATTTGCTTAATTATGATATATACTACTTAATATAAACGAAAGGCAGGAGATTAATTATGCTAATAGACATGCCATTAGAGGAGCTAAAAGTATACCAGGGTATTAATCCGCGCCCCCATGACTTTGATGAGTATTGGGATAGGGCTCTGGACGAGATGAAGGCACTGGATCCGGAAGTGGAAATGGTGCCTGCAGAATTTCAAACCCCTTTTGCAGAGTGTTTTCACCTGTACTTTACGGGAGTAGGCGGTGCCAGAGTACATGCCAAGTATTTACGTCCAAAAAACAGCGGCGAACCCCATCCGGCTGTTTTGATGTTTCATGGCTACTCCGGCAACAGCGGCGACTGGTCGGACAAGTTGGCCTATGTAGCAAGCGGTTTCTCCGTAGCTGCCCTTGATTGCAGGGGCCAGGGCGGCTTGTCCGAAGACGTTGGGGGAGTAAAGGGAAACACTTTACATGGTCATATAATAAGGGGCCTTGACGATGGCCCTGAAAAGCTATTGTACAGAAGTTTATTTTTGGATACGGCTCAGCTGGCCAGGATTGTTATGGATATGCCTGAAGTTGATGAGAACCGTGTGGGTGCCATGGGTGGATCCCAGGGCGGGGGACTGACCTTAGCCTGTGCATCCCTGGAACCCAGAATAAAAAGAGCTGCACCGGCCTTCCCCTTCCTGTGCGACTATAAGAGGGTTTGGGAGATGGATCTGGCCAAGGATGCCTATCAGGAAATAAAGGATTATTTCAGGCGCTTTGATCCTACTCATGCCAGGGAAGATGATGTCTTTACCACCTTGGGGTATATCGATATACAGCATATGACGAGGAGTATACAGGGAGAGGTCATGATGGCTGTTGGCCTGATGGATACAATTTGTCCGCCCTCTACCCAATTTGCCGCCTATAATAAGATCACATCACCCAAAAGAACCGTTATTTATCCGGACTTTGGACATGAGGGGCTACCCGGATTTGACGATATGACCTTCGAATTTATGATGGGGCTATAGATCTAAAGTCTTGGAGGTAGATACGGTGATTTTAACGGTTACCCTAAACCCTGCCATCGATAAGGTTTATGAAGTGGAGTCCTTTGCCATAGGGGACGTGTACCGACCCAGGGGAATGTGGGCGACGGCAGGGGGGAAGGGTCTTAATGTATCCAGAGTGGCCAGTATCCTGGGAGCCAGGGTGATGGCTACGGGTTTCCTGGGCGGGGGGAACGGTCAATTTATACGGGCCCAACTTCAGGAGTTGGGAATCATTGACGCCTTTACCAAGATAGAAGGGGATACCCGGATCTGTATAGCCATAAATGACCCGATCCTTGATACCTCTACGGAAGTCTTGGAACCGGGACCTGAAATATGTCCTGAGGAGCAGGAAGAATTCCTGAACAATTTCAGGAACATCGTCAAAGAGGCGGATATAGTTACCATATCAGGGAGTCTGCCAAGGGGAGTACCCATAGATTTTTATGGGAAGCTGATAGAGATTTCCAGGGAGTCTGGTAAAAGGTTACTATTGGATACCAGTGGTCAAACCCTTGTAACGAGTCTGGAATATCGCCCCTTTATGATCAAACCCAATGTGACCGAACTGGAGGCTGTAACAGGTAGGGAGATGGACCGGGAAGAGGAAATATTGGAGGCAGCAAGAAGGATACAGCAAAATGGTGTCCAATTGGTATGTGTCACTCTAGGGGCCCAGGGCTGTATAGCAGTTACGGGTGAAGGAGCCTTCAGGTTAAAGCTTCCCCTCATTGAAACCATAAGTACAGTTGGTTCCGGGGATTCCTTTATCGCCGGATGCGCGGTAGCCCTTGCTCAAGATAAACCTATGGAAGAGGTCCTCAAAACCGGAATGGCCTGCGGAATGGCAAACACTCAATTTGCCAGGACGGGTTATGTAAGCCGGGAATTGGTGGATAAGTTCTTTAACATGGTGCCCATAACCAGGTATTAGACTAGCTCATCCTGTAATCACAATCCAATAATCACAGATGGAACTAATTATAATGGGTCGCGGTGATAAGAACCGCGACCCATTTCATTAAATCCTTTATTGATTTCCTCCGATAAATCCTTTAAATCCTTACTATTTCCTTCGATGATTCTGCACGGCGTCCACCGCACCCTTCAGGTAGGAGGTAAAGTATGCCTCGCAGGTATAATGTCCGCCTACCATATCTATAAGATGGTCATTTATTACGACCCCATCAAAATCTATTTCGTCCAGGGCTTCTATCACGTTGATAATGTTATAGTAGCCGGCGTCGGGGAAGGTTTCACTAAAGCCACCTGGACTGTACAGCGGAGCGGTAACGTTGCGCAGGTGAAGCTTAAATAGTTTATTGTTTTTCCCCAGATATTTTATGAACTCCTCCGGTGTAGCGCCCATTTCCTCACCGCCCTGCAGCCAGCAGCCGACGCACAGGCAAACTCCAATATTGGGACTGTCGGCTATCTCCAGTGCACGCTTGTACCCATCAAAGCTGCTGAATATACACCTGGGGA
>JAAYRX010000134.1 GCA_012518535.1 Clostridiales bacterium
CGGGGATCCCTAGCTTTTCCACCTGGGTTATGAGGCTTTTGGTGAGGGGCCTTATATCTGCCTTAAATTCCGGTACAGCAGCTTCGTTAAGGGCTCCACCCAGCCTATCCTTTTCATATAATGTAACCTCATGACCACGCAGCTTGGCCACCCTGGCAAATTCCATACCAGCCGCTCCACCACCTACAACAGCTATCTTTTTGACTTTTTCAGCGGGGGTTATCTCCAGCTGTCCCTCCCTGGAAATTTTCGGATTTACGGCACAAGTAACCGCTTTGAATCGGAAAAAGCTCCTTTCCAGGCATCCTTCATTGCATCTGATGCAAGGACGAATATCCTCAGGTCTGTCTTCCATTGCTTTTTGTGGCCAATAGGGATCCGCCCATAACGGCCTGCCTAATCCTACAAAATCGGCCTTGCCTGTTGATATAATCTCTTCAGCATATTCGGGTAGTGTTATGGAACCGGAGGCTATGATAGGAATGTCTACTTCTTTCTTAATTACCTCAGCTGCCCAAGTATTGTGACAAATTGACATGGACATGGGGCTTACCTGATGGATCATCGTATGGTGATCTCCGCCGGATACGTGAATGGCATCAATACCTTCATCCTTCAGTACCTTTGATAGGACTATGGTATCTTCAATGGGAAAACCGTCCGGTTCATAGTCAGTACCGCTAAGGCGTATCGTTAATGGAAAATCAGGCCCAATTTTCTTGCGGATGTTTCTGACGATCTCTATGTATATGCGCATACGATTTTCCAGGGAGCCCCCATACCAGTCGGTGCGTTTGTTGGTATGAGGTGAAAAGAAATTCGTTAGTAAATATCCATGGGCTCCATGGATCTCAACCAATTCAAAACCCGCGGATACAGCCCGCTGTGCCGCTTCCCCAAAGGCTTCTACTATATCCTGGATTTCAGATATGCTTAGTTCATGAGGTACTGCATCCAATCCGACCCTATCATATAGAGCCGGCCAAGGCATAGCTGAGGGCGCGACAATCGGAGGTGTACCTAAAAACTTTTGTCTTCCGCAATGTTCAATCTGAATTCCGGCCCTTGCACCATTGTCCATGATGGTTTCTGCAAGCCAGGCAAGGCCTGGTATGTGTTCATTATTGGAGATCCCAAGGTGACAATGGGCAGATTTGCTGGCTATGTCGTCAACATAAGCATATTCCACCACAACAAGTCCTACCCCGCCCCTTGCCTGTTCAGTATAATACCTGATCAATCGATCGCTAACAGTGCCGTCCATATTACTCATTCCAGTGGATTGGGGTGCTTTCAAAATACGATTTTTAATCTTCAGCTTGCCTATACTACCTTCTGAGAAAAGATTAGGAAACATACGTGACATACTAACTACCTCCAAACAGTTTATTTTTCGGCTTGTACCTTCCCTTCTAATTGTACAGGAACCCTTATTATATAGCTGTCATTCTTGATACATATTTAACATACTTTCCGATGTATATTAACCCTTATAGATCAATATATATTAGAATTGTAAGGCATGTATGACCATTCGAATGTATCACGGGATACAAATCTTCCATATTATAGTATTTTGGTTAACATTTAGAAAGAATTGATGTAACATGTGGTATGTTTTACCAGAGGATCATAACGATAGCAATAGCGAGAGACTCATATATATGTTAATTATTTAGCATATGTTAGGTTTTACACTTTGTCTCCTGAAAGCATTGACTATGCCATGAATTTTGACATATGATTAATATATATAATTGTTTGAATATTTAAAATTATAAAAAAGGGGGGGGATTATATGTTCTATTCAACTAATTTTTGGCTTCGGGATGATTTAAAGGCCTTTGCACCTCTTTTTAAAGACTTTGCTATTTCTACCCAAGAGTTTGATAGAAATACAATTATCCGCTGTCCGGGATATAAAAACGATAATCTCTATTATCTTATAGAAGGCCTGGTAAAAGCCTCTATGACCAACATAAACGGCTTGGAAAAAACTGTAGGTTATCATATGCCGGGAACCCTCTTTGGACTGGAATCCCTGGTTGAGAACCAAGATACCCTTGTGACCTTTACGTCGGTAACGGATACACGCTGTTATGAGCTTTCCAATATTTCTGTAAAGAATATGATACTGGAAGATAAGATGTTTGCCATCAAGATCGCAGAGTACTACTGCAAAGTTCTTAGGCTTATGTGTTTGGAAACTGCTAACCAATGCTTTAATAGTGCAACAGCCAGAGTCGCTAATTTTCTTTATATGTATCATATAAGTTCTAGTAATAATGGGTTTAATCACCTGTACTTGACTCAGGAAGAAGTGTCATCCATTGTAAATGTATCTCGAGTCCAAGTCGCCCGGATTTACAGGCTCCTACGCGAAAAGGATATAATTGATACCGGTCGCGGGCAGGTCACAATCACTGATCCCAGTAAACTTTACTCTTTTTGCAATTTTTCTTAATCAAATCTGTTTCCAGGCATTGGTCTATAATTATTAGCAACAATATAACCTTTAACGCCTTAAGTCATGCTATATTTGCCATAGGGCTATGTTCTAAAAATAAAGGGTAATAAGCAGTGGCAGATTCGTTCCAATACCCACTCATGTAACTAACGGTAAATGTGCCCTTTGTGGAGTTTGAACGATAGTTGCTTCCGGATGGCTTAACAGCACCTACAGATAACCGCCGACAGAGCCTGTCCTTAATCAGCCTCGACGTTAACACAATTATATATTTTATGGGAGTATTTATCAACCCATTTTTTCTATATTGTGCTAAAATTTGGATTATGTGAATTGATATATGAATTATATTAAATAAATCTGGGCGAATTTCTACTAAAGGCTCATTTTTTTCCGAAAAAATAAATTATATACTCATGACATGCCAAAATTCTCAACCCCTACCTGCACCTATGATCCGGTAGACTTATATCGGCTCAATCCAAACAGAAAGAACAAGTAGCATGGAATGAGAAACAATAGCCCAAGTAATGGTGTTAACATATATAGAATGTCCTTTTTTTTGCCAAGCAGATACAATAAGGGATAATACTGAAATAATGCCAAAGGAATAACATAGGTAAGAAATTTCAAGATACCATCACCATATATAGAGTATGGATATGTGCCAAATTCTCGCCCTCCATCGGTCAA
>JAAYRX010000135.1 GCA_012518535.1 Clostridiales bacterium
AAATATCTTTACGTGATGGGTGTGCCTATTTTTAAACCAATCTCGTATAAAAATTCGTATTTATGAACTGCTGGTTAAAAACTAACAATTATGGCAGCGAATTATTCTGCCATGAATAATTCAGGATTACTATGCTTAAGGTCACCTGTAATGTTTTAACTTTAATTGATCCCGGTTTTGTAGGATCGTTGACTACTAAGAGAAACATGGCAAGTATAATGATACTCAATATTTTCACTAGCTGTTTATTACTAAAATCCCTTAGAAAATGATGTATGAATCTTAAGAGGCACAAGTTAATTCCTAATGTAGCAACTAACTGGATTCTTAACCTTAATATCAAATCATACTCAAAAAAAAGACTAAGGAGCTGGTTATTTAAGGTTGATAGATAAAAGGCCATAAATATATTTCCCAGGCTAAAATATCCATGATAGGCCTCATATCCTCTTAGTAAATACACTACCAAGAAGATTATCCCTACGATAAAGCTTGTTGCAAAGGCAAAAGCTTCAATGGCTCGCTCTCTATGTACATGTCTAGTGATGGTATCAAAGGTACCAAACTTTATATTTTTTAATATACCGCCCGAATTATACTCATAGCTGGAAACCTGAATTATTAACTCAATAATACCTTCTTTACTTTTTGAGAAGGCCATAGAATACTTGCTTGAAGGTACGAAACCGGGTCTGGTCTTTGTAGGGTTTCCCATACATATTACCTCATCTCCATTCAGGAACACTCGAGCGGCTGCTCTAATGGTTTCGGTCTTAATGCCATAAATATCGTCCTTAGGTACTTTTATCACAAGACGATAGGTACCTGCACCATCAGATGTACCGTTATCGGTTAAATATTCACTCCAATCCCCGGGGACCTTTATATACTTTTGTTCTTTCTCGCACTATTTAAACTTGTGTTTTCGTGGATAGTATGATTCTGGGAAGGTTCAATTAACTCCCCAGGATAGAATTCCCATTCCCCTGTAAGGTCTATATTCTTCTTCCCCAAATCTTCCCAATTGTTGAGGTCAAGATACCCATTTTCGACGTAATATTGTTGGGCTTGGCTTTCAAAATTATTTATGTATATATATGTAAACGAAAATATAAGCAATAGAATTGTTATCGCAATACAAATCTCCTGTTCAATCCTTCTCATTTCTATATTCCTTGATGTACCCATAGAAGTGTCCCTATTTTCCAGATAGCCTTTATGTAAATGTCTTCCCATTACTCAATTACTCCTCATCAAAATATCCCCCGGTTGCACAATCCTTTGATAAGCCCTATCTTTTTAATTAAAACACAAGATATCTTAATGCACAAGACTTTACCCCAAAAACGATATAGTTGAACCCCATAACCAACAGAATTCTATTGAAAAATATAGCACCAGGTTGGTTATATGTTCAACTATATTATAAGCAAGCCTATATTGAGTGAAGTTTCCTATGAAATACCATATATAACTGACATCCTGCCTGTGCCGCAGATGTTCTGATCACAGGATTATACAGATAAGCCCACCGCTTCCATCGTTTATAATGCGCTGCAGGGTTTCTTGGATCTTAAACTGAGCATCCTCCGGCATCCTCATCAGCTTATTGGCCAGACCCTCCTTGACCAGCTCATGGAGGGATTTACCGAATATGTTGGATTCCCAAAGTTTCGCAGGATCCGATTCAAACTCATCCAGGAGATAATTTATAAGTTCTTCGCTCTGCTTCTCGCTGCCAACGATTGGTGACACTTCAGTTTCAATATCCGCCCTGATAAAATGTAGGGAGGGTGCACTTGCACGCAGCCGTACCCCGAATCTACCACCCTGTTTGACTATTTCCGGCTCCTCCAGTACCAACTCATCCATAGATGGGGAGACAGTACCATAGCCGGTATTTCTAACATCCTCCAGGGCTTGAGCCACCCTGTCATATTCCCTCTTTGCAACTGCCAGATCCTTCAACAGACCCACTAGCTGGTAGTCCCCCTGGATATTATAGCCGCTTATCTCACCGAGGACCTTGTAAAACATACCGGGTTTGGTGTCCATATCCACCAAAACCTTGCCATTCCCCAGGCTTATTTCGGCGATGGTTGGAGCATTTACATATTCGGAATCTCCCAAGACGTCCTTAATCCTGTCGACATCCCTAACCCTTGTGATATCCTGGGTGAATTCTCTGACGGAGTCAAATATGTGACCTATGAGCCAATGGTCATCATCCAGACTCTGGACCCATTTGGGTATGTCTATGCGGATCTCTGTCAATGGGAATTCAAAGAGGACATTGCTCAGTATATTATCTATATCCTCAAGGGTTAAATTCATTACATCCAACAATAAAACGGGAACGTCATATTTTTCTTCCAGGGCCTCCCTCATGTTAATAGTTTCAGGAGCGTTAGGGGTCCTGGAATTCAATATCATTACAAAGGGTTTATCCAGCTCCTTAAGCTCTCTTATCACCCTTTCCTCAGCCTCTATGTAGTTGGATCGGGAAATATCCGTTATGCTCCCATCGGTTGTCACTACCAATCCGATGGTAGAATGGTCTGTAATTACCTTCCTGGTGCCAATCTCCGCGGCTTCTTCAAAAGGGATGTCATAGTCAAACCAGGGAGTGCGAACCATCCTGGGGCTATCACCTTCCATGTGCCCCATGGCACCATTTACCAAGTATCCGACACAGTCCACCATTCTTACCTTAAGGCTGGCATTCTCACGAATGGTGATCTCGATAGCTTCATCGGGTACAAACTTGGGTTGGGTGGTCATAATTGTACGCCCGGCCCCACTTTGAGGCATCTCATCGATGGCTCTCTCCTTTTTATGTTCGTTCTCAATGTTCGGGAGAACCAGTAAATCCATTATCCTCTTTATTAGAGTGGATTTACCTGTTCTAACCGGCCCTACCACTCCAATGTATATATCACCATCGGTACGTTTGGCTATATCCCGATATAAGTCGAATTTCTCCATCACCTTTTCCCTCCCTGTTATTAGATGGTCATGATAACCATTAGATTGCAAAAGACACCATTGCAACTTCTACATACATAAATATCTATAATAATGTATATTGGAATGGGAAAAGGTTTATGACAAGTTGCCATCAAAATTTAAGCCAGTTGGGAGGTTCTGTCCCAACTGGCCTGGAGTATGTCTTATCTTATAGATATTTACACTTAAAGTGAATTCAATATGTCATTTTAATCTTCCGGACCCGCTCCTTGACGTTATTTTATTCTCTGTACCGTTTAAGAGTCTGGTTATGTTGTCTTTATGTCTAAAAACAGCCATTATAGCCAATATAAAAGAACCGACTATAAGCCAGGGGTTGTACTTAAAGACAATTGCAAGGATGGGCAATAATATGGCGACGCTAACTGAACCTAATGATACATAGCCCGTCAGGGCAATAATCAATACTTCTACAACCAGGAGAATGAGGGCTGCTTTGGGAAACAGAATGATTATGGTACCAAAAGATGTTGCTATACCCTTTCCACCCCTAAATCCCAGCAAAAATGGCCAGTTATGTCCTGCTACCGCCGTTATTCCACCTATAAGTCCGCCTATACTGTTATCTCTTACAATCAAGAGGCCGATGACGGTGGCGATAATCCCTTTTATAACATCGCCTATAAAAACCAGGGCGCCCGCCTTTAGCCCCAAAACCCTATAGGCATTAGTGGTACCCAGATTTCCGCTGCCATGTTCTCTAACATCTATATTGCTACCCAATTTTCCTACTATGTAGGAAGAAGATATATTTCCCAAAAAATATCCAATTACAGCTATTAGAACATACCGCACTATTATGCCCCCCTCTTCTAGTTGGTTCTTTGCCTTACTATGAACCTGATAGGCGTTCCCTGTAGCCCAAAACTCTTTCTAAAATGGTTTTCCAAATATCTGAGATAGGAATAATGCATGAGCTTCTCATCATTGACAAAGAGGACAAATGTTGGAGGCTTTATGGATACTTGGGTACCATAATAGATCTTTAGCCTTCTACCCTTGTCTGTAGGTGGCTCCGAAAATGTCACCGCATCCATAATACAATCATTCAGTACCCCTGTAGCTATTCTGAAAGTACATTGACTGTAAACCTCATTTACCATATCAATAAGGCTTCCCATCCTCTGCCCGGTCAAGGCTGATATAAAGATGCTGGGTGCGTATTGAATAAAAGCCAAGTCATTGATCAGTCGTCTTCTGTATTGATTGATAGTGTTGGTATCTTTTTCAATCAGATCCCATTTATTCATGACTAAGATGATACCCTTACCTTCCTCGTGGATAAGTCCTGCTATCTTGGTGTCCTGTTCTGTAACCTCCTGAGTAGCATCAATAACCATAAGAGCGACATCGCACCTGCGGATGGCAGACAGGGCTCTGATTACACTGTACCTTTCCAGATCTTCACTTATCCTGCTCCTTCTTCTGATCCCCGCCGTATCGATGATAACATATTTTTGCCCATCTGCAGTGAATGGAGTATCTATGGCATCCCTTGTGGTCCCGGGTATATTGCTGACAATAACCCTCTCCTCACCCAATAGCTTATTTACTATGGAAGATTTGCCTACATTGGGCTTTCCCATAACGGCTATTTTTATGGTTTCATCCTCTTCTGTTTCATCCGAAGTGTTTGGGAGATGCTGAACCACCGCATCCAATAGATCTCCCAATCCTCGCTTATGGGAGGCCGATATGGATATGGGCTCCCCTATCCCCAGGTTATAGAATTCGTATACCATATCCTCCTCATGGGGTGCATCTACCTTATTTACCCCCAACACAATAGGTTTCTGAGCCTTTCTCAAGATGTTGGCCACCTCTTGATCAGCAGGGGTTATTCCCTCTTTCCCATCCACTATAAAGATGATCACCTGGGCCGTATCAATGGCAATGTCTGCTTGCTGTCTCATCTGTGTCATCAGCTCATCCTGGGTCTCTGTATCAATTCCACCTGTATCTATGAGTGTCATCTTGGTATCAAGCCATAGGGTATCGGCATAGATTCTATCCCGAGTTACCCCGGGTTGGTAATCTACGATAGAAATTCTACGTCCAACCAATTGATTAAAAAGGGTGGACTTACCCACATTGGGTCGCCCCACTATAGCAACTATTGGATTTGTCACTTTTTCCCCACCTTTTATCTATGTCTTTTAAGCATCGGAAGCAATTATCATAGTAATTGCATAACAACATGTGAACCCCGGAATATCTAAATTGTCGCCAGGGGCTGTCGCAACTATTTATTACTAGACTTTATTACCTAGTGCTAATTGCTTTGTTATAGTCCTATTATCAACCAAATTACCGCTAAAGTCAAGCTATTGAAAACCCTGTAGCAGCTTTTCTTTTACCCCTGACACTAATTCCACGAATATCGGGTAGCTCTTTCTTATGCCCCATACCGTAAGAGGTTGACCCAGGCTGATCAAATGAAGTTTCCTTGAAGAGAAACCACCTATTGCGGTGATAGGATGGAGCTTCACCAGGGCTTCTACAAACAAAACATCCTTGGACGGGATGTTGTTTGCATTCAAATAACTTTTTATGGTAGGTATCATCATATCGGAGGCATTTTTTAGACCGATGACATAGATATCAATTCCCAGCTCGTCCCTGCCAAAATACTGGGGCGTTCCCAGGTCCTCATTTTCCATCCGGTCATAGTGTGGGATGGATAAGAATTCGTAAGGAGTTGGGACTCTATTAAGGGGCAAAAATCCCAAATGGATGGCTGCACAGGTTACGGATGTATGAGCGCCTCCATAGCAATGATAAAAAAGTTTCATGGTGTACCTCGTCCGGAAAGCTTTTTCCATTCTTTTCTCACCCTGTATGTCCAAATTGGATAGATCCTTCTATACCAATGGATATAGAGTCTTCTGGCAATGGGTTCAATCATGGGGATTTTTTTGGTTAGACCCACCAATAACCTGGCTCCTCTCTCCCAGGGGCTGGCATCTACATAGAATACCACATCATCTATTTTATATAGATCGCCGAAACCCTTGTAGGCCTTTTTGAGCATCCTGCCATGACTGCCACATCCAATAATGTACACCTCTCTTAGTTCTTCATCCAGACCCAAATATACAAGATTTCCCCTTTGATAACTGTCAACCATGCATAGATTCCAGTGTCCGATCATTTCATCGTAACTGGGAATCTCCTCTCCTTTGTATACGCCTAAATGAATCGCTGCCATCCCATAAGCTGCATAGGTGGCAGCGCTGCCATAATAGATAACTTTCAAGCCCATTCCCCCCACAATGAGGGCTGTTCATTCCCTCTTTTTCTTTCCGGTTATGTTTTCAAAGCTGCTCTTTATCTCATTCCCGCTCTTGCTGATTAAGGTAAAGATAACAAAGCCAACCACCGCCACTACGATAAACCACATTATACCCCTGCCTGCACCCTTTTGTTCCTCCTGGCTTATGGGGGATACCTTTAAGCGCTTATCTTTTGGTGCCTGTGCCTGACCTTTTTTCTGGCCCTTGTCAGCCGGCTCCTTGGATTTAAATACACCGCCAAATATAGCCTTGTGCACTACATCCGCTAGATTATCAGTGGCTTTTTGAGCAGCCTCTTTGCTTATCTCGTGGGTACCAAGTTCAAAAAGGAGCGACCGCGGGGACAGCTCTTGATTATATTCTCCCTTACCTATATATATATCCTTAATGAGCCCCGGATAAGCTTTGTCTGCTATTGCCTTTATCTTGTAAGCCAGTTGTTCATTGGCCTTTCTGTTTTGATTGCTTCTACCTATAACAATCCTCACCCTGCTCATATACTCCCCATTTACCATGGCATCATAATGTTCCTTGGGTATTGCATCCCTGTGGATATCGAATACCGCAGCAACCGGGGTATTCTTTCTTATAAGTTCCATGGCTGTCTGTCTGGACCGGCGATAGGCTCCTGCATCATGAGGATCATGGGAAGTTTTATCCAGTACTGCCTTTACGCCTTTCTTTTCAAGTGAATCCCTAAAGCTTTCGGCAACATCGTATATACCACCTTCAGAAGGGATACTGGACTTCCCATCGCTAGGGACATAGGATTCATCGCTATGGGTGCAATATAACAGGATGCTTCTATTCTTATCCTTTTGGGCAAGAGTCTCGACGGTTTCGTCCACTACTTCTTCGAACTGGGGAAGCTCTATGTCACCGATAAATTTAGCAAAGGCATACTTTGATTTCTTATCTACACTATAGATGGAATAATGCCTGTTATCGCCGCTGATGTACTCATCATCTTTAAACATCTCGCTGGCCATAACGGTAAGCCTTCCACCCTCCTCATCGAAAAGGGTAAAATATCCCGGATCTTTCTCATACCAATTATCGGCCCTTGTTTTGCTCATTGGCAGCACAGCCGTCAATAAAACCAGAAATACAGCTGCTGCCTTAATGGGGCTACTTCTCCTTTGCACCTTCATCCTCCGTTTCCTCCTCTGTATCGAAGTCAACTAAGTTGACGAACTCTCCATCATGAAAGCCCATCTGCTTCTTCTTGGTTCCACCTTGTATTTTCTCACGTAACTCACCCACTACTTCGGCCAGGATAACCGCCAAAAAACCGGATATAACTACAGCGTCTACTGCCCCCGCTCCTCCAAATCTTACCGGGGCAGATATGTTGTTTGCATAATTTACTATTCCCTGAGCAGCATCTGCCAACAGTACTCCGACTATACCGGCAATGAATGAAGCGCGCCTGGACCTGCCAAAGAGATAGGCGATTATTCCTGCTATGATGCCATATACATAGTTTGGATCTACCATCATGGTCTCCGGTTCATGGGGAAGGAGCCTGCCGGCAATATACACCCCTGTTCCTGCTAGAATGGAAGCCAGAACAGATCGGATCCTCTCCTTGGTAGTCCCTGCTTTTGAGAAAACATATATGGCCAATACAAGGGGGATTATAGCACCTCCTATATTTATGGAGACCCTATTCCCCAGTGGAATATTGGGTATAAAACTACCGACTAGAATCCCTGCCATGAAAAACAGGGCAGCCTTATCGTTAAGCCGCATTCTATCCAATATGTTATGACCTAAACCAAAGAGAAACAGGATCCCCGTAACAACCAATAGGGTCAGACCTACAGACAATATTATCACCTCATCGTATGTATTCATTTATTAATGATTTTACTGCATGAACTATGTTTTATATTCGATCCTGTAATCTTGGGGAAACTGTTAATGCATTGGAATCATCAATATATTTTACTAATTTCTCAATCACACTTATGTTGCCCAGGTCGCACCAGTTGTATTCGAATAAAAAAAGAGCCCTTTGTATGGCTCTTGTGTGCGAGTATCCGCTCTTATCTATCCCGTATGATCTTTTCCAATTCTTCCATGAAACTGTTTACATCAGTAAACTGCCTGTATACAGAAGCAAAGCGTACATAGGCGACTTCATCTAAACTTTTTAGCCTTTCCATAACCATCTGGCCAATTCTCTCACTGGTTATTTCCTGTTCCAGGGAGTTGTATACGGCCTTCTCAATATCCTGTACCAGCTTATCCAGGTCTTTTATGGCTATTGGCCTTTTTTCACACGCCTTAACAAGTCCCACCATTATCTTATTCCCGTCAAAAGATTCTCTCCTGCCATCTTTTTTTATTACAAATATTGGCAATGTTTCAATCTTCTCATAGGTGGTAAACCTTTTTGTGCATTCTATACACTCCCTGCGCCTGCGGATACTAGCACCTTCGTCTGTAGGTCGGGAATCTACAACCCTACTATCCAAACTGCCGCAAAAAGGACACTTCATTAGTACCAACCTCCGTTTCTGACCCCTTACTCTTATATCAGCATTTAGTCTAACTCTTTGTTAATTGTACCTTTATTTTCCATACTTGTCCAGACTCTTTTATAGCGATTCTCTTTATCCATTTAGTTCTCAAACCTGTTGAAATCCACATCTACCAGTATGACATCGTCCCCTATCTTCTTTATTCTATCCCAAGGTATAACATAATCCTTCTCCCCTTTTAAAAACCCCATTAATCTATTTGATCCGGGGACCACTATCGCTGTTATTCTTCCGGCTTGAAGATCGAATTCCATATCAACTATCACGCCAAGTCTTTTACCGTTTCTGATATTTATTACTTCCTTTTGCCGAAAGTCTGACGACTTTGCCATTATACCCACCACCCCTATTCTAATGAGTTAGTATATTATATTCCAGCTTGGACGAGGGTATGAGAAAAGTATTCATCCTCTAAAACAACAAAAGCAATTGCTCAGGCAATTGCAATATTACAATAGTTGATCGTAATTTATATATGTTTACGCATATGATTTAAAGCCGTCTTTTCCAGACGTGAAACCTGGGCTTGTGATATGCCAATCTCGTCAGCAACCTCCATTTGAGTCCTTCCTTCAAAGAATCTGAGGGTCAATATTAGCTTTTCGCGCTGGTTGAGTTTGCTCATAGCCTCCCTTAAGGCAATACCTTCCAGCCATGTGTCATCCAAATTCTTTTCGTCGCTCACCTGATCCATAACATAAATAGCATCCCCACCATCATTGTATATTGGTTCAAACAATGATATTGGATCCTGTATGGCATCCAGGGCAAAAACTACTTCCTCTCTGGAGATATTCAGCTCCTTGGCTATCTCAGTAACGGTGGGCTCCTTGGAGTTTTTGTTTATTAATTGGTCCCTTACCTGAAGCGCCTTATAAGCTATATCCCTTAGGGATCTGCTTACCCGAATAGAATTGTTGTCCCTTAAGTATCTCCGAATCTCTCCTATTATCATGGGAACAGCATAGGTCGAAAATCTTACATTGTGTGACAAATCAAAATTATCAATAGCCTTTATAAGTCCGATGCATCCCACCTGGAAAAGGTCGTCAATGTTTTCTCCACGGTTGTTGAACCGCTTTATTACACTCAAGACCAGTCTAAGATTACCCTGTATAAATTCCTCCCTTGCACTTTCGTCTCCTGCGTGCATTAAGGCAAATAATTCCCTCATCCTTTCATTTGATAGTACCGGCAGTTTAGAAGTGTTCACCCCACAGATCTCTACTTTATTTACAAGCATACCAAAACCTCCGTCCGTCTGCAGTAGGATATAGTTAATGGTTTCAGTTATAGAGCTGGTCAAGTCATTTCCATACAAATCACAACTGAAACCCCAGGTGCTAGCTCTATAGATGAAGTATTGCCCCGGACCAAGGTTTTTATTCTAAATTTGGGTTTACATTATTTGTATGTTAATGTTGGATTTTGGCTTTATTTTCTATACCATTTCCGATATTTCCTTCCTAAGTCTCTTTATTATCCGCTTTTCCAACCTCGAAATATATGACTGGGAGATCCCTAAAAAATCTGCTACCTCCTTTTGGGTTTGTTCCCTACCACCATTTAACCCAAATCTAAGCTCCATAATTTTTTTCTCCCGAATCGTCAGCTTATCCATAGCTAAACTCAAAAGTTCCCGTTCCACCTCTTCCTCAATGAATTTGTAGACCATATCGTTCTCTGTTCCCAGGATATCCGACAGGAGCAATTCATTTCCGTCCCAATCAATGTTTAGCGGCTCATCGAAGGATATTTCCGTTCTGACTTTTCCATTTCTCCTAAGATACATGAGTATTTCATTTTCTATGCATCTGGAAGCATAGGTTGCAAGCTTTATCTTCTTATTTGGATCGAAGGTATTGACCGCTTTTATAAGTCCTATGGTTCCTATGGAAATTAAGTCCTCCAGCCCTATCCCCGTATTCTCAAACTTCCTGGCAATATAGACAACAAGCCGTAGATTTCTCTCTATCAATATACTTTTCACAGACTTATCCCCTATAGCCAGGCGATTTATCAGGTTGGCCTCCTCTTCACTGCTTAGGGGTGGAGGTAATGCCTCACTTCCACTTATGTAAAATATAGGTAGTTCGTTAAGAAAGGGAAACTTCTTTCGAATCCGAAGCCAGATAAGAAACAGGCGATATCGGACCTTATCAAAAAAAATTCTACTCAATTCTTTTGTCCTCCTTTCTGAGAATCAGGTAGCCGTTAATCCAGATACCATTTCAGGGTGAATAAGTGCTTGGTATTGCCCATCCTTCGACAGCTCCTTTGCGTATAAAGCGACGATTGTCTTATCCGTCTCATGCCATCTTCCATCAAGGGAGATTAAGACCTTACTGGGTCTTAAGCCTATTAAGAAACTCCCGGACCTGCCTACCGTATAATAAGGAATTAAACGGTATTTGGGATCAAACTGCGGCTCTGCAATAGTTTTCGCTATGTAGTCTATATCATGCTCTCTATTGTATAAAAATATATCCCTTATCTCCATGGGCAGGGCCTTTTCTATTTTGGAGTATTCTACAATGATAACCGGACTTTGGGTAATCGGATCATACAATGAATTCCCTGTATCCAAGAGTCCCTTTAGTATAAAATTCATCCCCTCATATCTTATTTCGAGGTTGTAGATGAAGCTGGTGGTTAGCCGTCTGTTTCGTATTTTTAACCATAAAACCCGAACCAGTACAATCACTGTCACAGATGACACGAATATTGCCTTGAAGGGGAAATTCCTTAAATAGAAAACCCCCTTCCTTATGGTAATAATATCCTCGGTAAAGTAATATAAACCAAAGGCTGCCCCACCAAAAATAAAAGTTGTGACATAAAATAACCCTATGAGCCTAAAAAACCTAGTCAAAGATGTATACCTATATCCTATCAACAGCATACAAATAGATAGGGCTATTTTTGTGATCGTATAGTTCAGTATGTTGCTGTCTATAGTGATTAATAGAACAACATATATAGCGCCTATAAAGGACGCTATCCACAACCTCCATATGGGAGTTTCATCCCTGGATACTTTAGATACGGTCCATAAGAGTATATAGTTCATAATTAGATTATCCAGCCATATTACATCCAAATACCTATACTCGATGGACACCACGACCACACTTTCCCATGTTTTGTCCTTATTATATAATACACCGGTCTAAAATCCTGTAGAACTGTGTACTTGAATAAAAAAAAACAAGCGACAATTTTTTCATTGTCGCTTGTATCTATGCATGGTTGTAATATATATTAGGTGCCAAAACTCATGATTTGATATGCAACCTGGTCTAGCTTCTTCCCCGCCTTAAAAACGTAGGGATTACCAGGTCGTCTTCCTGATGCTCTTGCTGTGATTGTGAATCAGTCACCCTACTCATGCTCCTCTTCAATTCTCTGGAGGTTTGAGTTTTATCTTGCTCGAAACCCGTGGCTATAACCGTAATCCTAAGCTCGTCTTCCATGGACTCGTCGATAACGGCACCAAAGATTATATTGGCATCGGGATGAGCTGCTTGAGATACCAGCTCCGCTGCTTCGTTAACTTCAAAGAGACCCAGGTTGGCTCCTCCGGTGATGTTTAAGAGTACACCCCTGGCCCCATCTATTGTTGTTTCCAACAAAGGACTCTGTATAGCCTGCTTGGCGGCATCTATTGCCCTGCTGTCGCCGCTGCCTTTGCCGATACCCATATGAGCAAGACCTTTTTCCCTCATTATGGTGCGTACATCGGCAAAGTCCAGGTTAACCAAACCCGGGACGGCTATCAAATCTGAAATTCCCTGTACCCCTTGTCTTAAAATATCGTCGGCAATCCTAAAGGCCTCAATCATGGAAGTACGCTTTTCTATTACTTGCAGCAGCCTGTCATTGGGTATGGTTACCAGGGTATCCACCCTTTCCTTTAATTCAACTATACCTCTCTCGGCATTGGTCATCCTTTGTCTTCCCTCGAAGAGGAAGGGCTTTGTAACCACTCCTACGGTCAGGATACCCAACTCCTTGGCTATCTCGGCTACTATAGGCGCAGCCCCTGTACCGGTACCTCCGCCCATACCGGCAGTAATAAATACCATATCTGAACCTTCCAGTGCAAGTTGAATATCTTCCCTGCTTTCTTCTGCGGCCTTTTGTCCAATTTCCGGGTTGGCTCCGGCACCAAGGCCTTTTGTGAGCTTCTCACCTATTTGTATCTTTAAATTTGATTGGGATATATGTAATGCCTGCTTGTCCGTATTAATGCAAATAAATTCTACACCCTTTAAGCCATACTGGACCATTCTATTTATGGCATTATTTCCTCCACCCCCAACGCCAACCACTTTTATATCAGCAAATTGATCCATATCAATATCGAATTCCAGCATTTCCCTTCCTCCCCTATTTCCTTTTTCAGCGAACAGTCAACCATACCGGCCTATCCAGTGAAAATTCCGTATAAAAACGGAGAATTCTGTAGATCATGAAATGACAATAGCATTTAGATTAATATCTTTAATATACTCATTATGTTATCATAAATCACCATAAAACGGAATAACATAATTAATTATTTTTCCTCGCCTATGTCGGACTTTTTACGTAAATATGTCAAAAAGTGTCGGCGCATGGCAGCAAAATTTTGGAAAAGCCTTATGCCAAAGGCGAAGATGGCAGCCAAATATATAGGAACGTCCAATCTGTCCCCTATATAGGCCAGCCCCGCTGCCAAAAAAGCGTTCCCAAAAAAACCCGAGATAAATATATCGGACTCAAAGTTATCCTCCAGCTTGGCTCGCATTCCACCGAATACCGAGTCCAGGGCCGCCAAAACAGCAATAGACATATACGGTGCATAAGTCACGGGGATCTGTAACGGCAGCAAGAGTCCCAGTACAATCCCTATAATTATACCCAACAATGGAAGCAACATCTTATTCATCCTCCCTTATAGGTTCAGCATATCTAAATTCTATGTCACCGATATAGCGCGGTATCTGGATCATTTCTTTTTGTTTGATTTCAAATCTCAATCCCCAAAATATCAAGGTTTGATAGATACTGTCATTCCTTTGGAAGTAAGAGGTCAGAGCCTCCGGGTCACCAACAGCATGAATAATGAATGGGGGGGCAAACCGCTGTTCCTTCCCAACATTAATGGTAGGCCCTCCACAGCTGATCCTGGATAATCCTGTAATCCTAACACCATTTATCGCCACTGCTTCGGCTCCTGCTGCCCTAAGCTCGTTTACCACTTCAAGAAGATCGCTGTCATGCACTATATAGTAACCTATCATATCCGTATCGTTCTCTAAAATGGTATCCCTTTTCCTGTCATCCAGTATTATCTCTACACCTGGTCCTTCTATATCCAACATACCTGCTATCATCCTGCTGTCATGTAGCTCTTGTCGGATTTGCTCTCCCCTGTCCAACCTGGCAGCAGCGGTTTCTTCGTGTTCCGATATAACCTTTTCCAGTTCCCTGATCTCTTCCAGTAAAAGCTCCTTGCTTTCTTCAAGATCCTTTGTCCGATTTAAATAATTTTCTATGCTGGCTATGGATCTCTCCTGGAAATATCGATCCCAGGTATGGGGGGACATCATATTGCTAAACCCAAGCTGGGGATTTTCGGCGTCAAAGGCCTTTATTACAAAAAAGCCAACCAGAACCCCGACAAAGCTCAATATCAAAATATCCTTTTTAATTTTCATCAGTATCCCTCACGAATTTTCCTGCAGAGGCTGGGCGAACCTGTAATTTATAGTTCCTTCATACTGAGGAATGGTTATCCGCTCCTCGGTCTTAATGGAGATATCCAGAATTTGGCTTAAGTTGTCTACAACTCCTCCCAATAGCTTTAATGCAGCTTCCAGGTTATCCGGATTGCCGATGGCTTTTATCTCAAAGGGGGTTGAATGCCTGTTTGTATTGATGACAATATAATCCCCGGCATTTCGGATTTCCGTTGTCGAAATCACTCTTTCGTTGTTTATGGCAATAGCCTCAGCACCGGCTGCGTTTAACTCGTTTATCAATCTCAAAAGGTCATCATAATGAACACTCTGAAACACCTGCTGGTTCCCATCCCAGCCACTAATAAGAAGATTGTCTACGGTGATTACAACCCCCGGCCCCTCCATCGACATCAACCCGGCTTGACTCTTGGTCCTTATTAGTTCATTTAACAGGGTCTCATCCTGTGATGTGTTCTCGTAGCTGCTAATAATATCTTTATATTCGTTAATTTGATTAAGAAGATTCTCGTTATCCGATTCCAATTTCTTTATATATTCTGTTAGCTCCTGAGTTCTTTGAACTGATACATTCCCGCCCACCTTTTGTACGTTTTTAAACTGAGTAGCCAACATAAGGCCCAAGATCAGACTAACAAGGGTCAGAGCATATTGCCCTTTAGTAGATTTTTTCATGAGTTCACCTCAACTTTCATCGGAATAAAAAACCGGTTTTGAAGGGACGCTTAAGTCCAATATACCACCTGATATACCATTTAGGATATCCTGCATTTCCTCGCTTTTGAGCCAGATCAATTTTTTATCTACTTCTATGGCCTGTCCAATCTTGGTCCGCATTCCACTGGTCAGAATGAACTCAATATCCTCGGGGTTGTCCACAATTATTTCAGAAATTTGATCCTCCAATCCCAAATCTTTAAGGGATTCAAGGATCCTGGAGAGAACCTTTAATTGATATTCATCTGATGCAATGAGTCTTTTCCCCACCAGAAAATTGCTAATCTGTACCCCTCGAATTATAGGATATTGACAGTTTTCCAAGGAATCGACTATTTCCATTATGTAACAATCTCTATCTATGACATAGTAGGAGTTTAAATATGGAATAATCCCAGCCGCTTCCTTCTCCCTCACGGTAATTATGACTTCATTGGGGTATTGCCTCTTAATGGATAAAATCTCCAGGTAGGGGTCTGTCTCCAACCTTTCCTTAATGAGTTGCTTATTGAGCTTAAAGATATTTTGATTATGGGGTATTCCAGCCCTTTTTATTATGTCCTCTTTTGCAATCTTGGCATTACCCACAATTGTAACTTCCTTAATTTGAAAACCGTCCGTTCCTATAAAACCAATACCCGTTATGCCCAGTAGCAACAACAGAATAAAGAATCCATGTCTTCTTTTCTTTGGGTTTCTCATTTGACCACCTTGTCCTTGGAACTTAGATTTTTTCTATTTCTGCACCCAGACTCCTTAGTTTGCATTCCAGGCACTCATATCCCCGCTCTATATGGTATGTATTTTCAACAATGGTTTGCCCTTCTGCTCTTAATCCTGCCAAGACCAATGCTGCACCACCCCGGAGATCGTGGGATGTAACCGTCGTGCCTCTTAAGCTGTCTACCCCTTGAACAACCGCTGTCTTCCCATCTATCCTGATATTTGCGCCCATTCGTATTAGTTCCGGAACATGTTTAAACCTATTTTCAAATATGGTCTCCACCATAACGCTGGTGCCGGATGAAACGGACAGAAGGCTCATTAACGGCGCCTGCATATCCGTAGGAAAACCCGGATAAGGTAGAGTAGTTGTATGGTATATAGGCAATGGCCTATCCCTTCCCTTAATAAGTACGGCTGACCCGACGGATTTAATGATGGCCCCTGATTCCCTAAGCTTCGCAACAACAGGGTATATGTGATCCAATATCACATTCTCGATTAGCACCTCACCACCGGTTATGGCTGCAGCAGTAAGATAAGTCCCTGCTACAATACGATCCGGAATGATGGTATGGGTTGCCCCCCTCATAGGGCGCTTGCCCTCTACTATAATGGTACTTGTGCCTGCGCCGCATACCTTCCCGCCTATGGCATTTATAAAGTTCTGCAGATCGCCTATCTCCGGTTCCTTGGCGGCATTGCGGATTATAGTATAACCATGGGCTGCGGTGGCTGCCAGAATAATATTTTCCGTAGCACCAACGCTGGGATAGTCCAAATGGATTTCAGCTCCCATAGGAGCAGGAGCATAGCATTCAATATAGCCATAGGAATCGTTTACTTCTATTCCCAGTTTTTTAAGACCTTCCAAATGCAGATTTATGGGCCTTTGCCCGATTTCACACCCACCCGGGTAAGTGACCTTGGCCTTGCCAAGCCTTGCAATCATTGCACCAAGGAATATAATGGAAGATCGAATCTCCTTTACAAACTTGTCCGGGATTACCCAAGTGGTAATGGTAGAAGGATCTACAATCAGAGTGCTGCCCTCTCTTTTCACCTTACTTCCAACAGCCCTCAAGATTCCGATGACTTTTTCTATATCGGCTAAATCCGGACAATCCTTCAAAACTATTTCCTTGGTGGTCAATAGGGCAGCGGCAAGAATAGGTAAAACAGAATTCTTGGCTCCCGTTACCCTAACGGAGCCTTCTAGTTTTTTCCCGCCGGTAATCATAAACTTTGCCACGGCATACACCTCTCTTATTAGCTATCCTGCCCTATCATGATATGCATTCTAAAAAGAGGTGTGACAAATTTTATCCCCCGTCCTAGGTTGCCTTGCTGTATTTTGATATGTTGAGAAGCACCCCTATACTGGCCATAAAAAAGGCTAACGATGACCCCCCTGCACTAATAAAGGGTAGGGGTAAGCCCGTTGCCGGCATAGAGGAGGTAACAACGGCTATGTTGATTGCGGCCTGTAATCCAATAACTGCAGTTATTCCTGATGCCAGAAGACAACCAAATAAATCGGGAGCAGTCAGAGCAATTTTAATTCCCCTCCATATTAGGACCAGGAACAGTATAATAACCAGTGCCGCCCCGACAAAGCCCAATTCCTCACCTATGATAGAAAATATAAAGTCCGTTTCTGCATAGGGTAGAAAAAGATATTTCTGTCTACTCTGCCCCAGGCCCGCCCCAAATATACCCCCGGAACCAAGGGAATATAGGGATTGGATGACCTGAAAGCCATCTCCCAAAGGATCTGCCCAGGGATCTAAAAAGGTTAGATAACGCTTTACCCGGTAGTCACTTGGATCCACATTTTGAAGAACTACGTATATACCCGCAATACCCGTGATGATTACGGTTGCAAAATGCCATAACCTGGCCCCGCCTATATACATTATGACCATGGCCAGCATAACTATACTGCTGGCAGTGCTCAGGTTTGGCTGCAAGAAAATTAATATAAATACCAAACCGGTAATGGCCAAATAATAGCCAAATCCAGTTATAGGCTTTTTTATACGGTCCTTGTTTTTTGAAATGCTGGCAGATAAAAATACTATTAGAGCAAACTTCATAATCTCGGAGGGTTGTATACTAATACCGCCTATAATAAACCAACGTTTAGCATTGTTAAATGGTTTTCCGAATATCAACAGAGCCACCAATAACGCTATTCCCCCAATAAGCATGAGATTAGCGTATTTTTTTAGCCTCCAATAACTAAAATTGGACATGAAGATCATAGCTAACAGACCAATAGCTGCCCACCTGGACTGAGTTTTCAGAAAGTAAAAGCTATCCTGGATGTCCGGATTATGTTGAGCCATATAGAAGCTGGAACTGAATACCATTACTATGCCAAAGCATACCAATATGATAGTGGTAATAAAGATGGGGTAGTCCATGGGCTTCTTTTTCATCTATTCTCCTCCTCAAGAACCCTAACAGACTCTTTAAATATCCTTCCCCTCTCTTCGAAATCCTTAAACATATCCCAACTGGCACATGCAGGGGAAAGGAGGACATTTTCGCCGGGTTGCGCTAGGCTGTATGCCTTTTTCACCCCTTCTTCCAAAGTATTTACTCTATAAACGTTTTGGAAGCCCTTATCCTTGGCAGATTTCATAATCTTCTCCGATGTTTGACCAAGTACCACAAGGTGACTGATGATATCTCCAAAAGCCTCTATCAGGCCGTCAAAACTACTCCCCTTATCATAGCCTCCGGCTATTAGAACCGTTGGTGACTTCATTGATTCTATGGCCTTGATGGTGGAATCTATATTAGTACCCTTCGAATCGTTAAAAAAAGTAACGCCGCCAATGGTTTGAACCAATTCGATGCGATGTTCCACTCCCGGAAAGGTTCTCAATACTTCCGCCATGGTCTGTGTACCAACGCCCATTACCCTGCATATCAGGACTGCCGCCATTGCATTTTCCAGATTATGTAGTCCAGGAATGAATATATCCTCGACCTTGCATACCTTTTCCCTGCCCTCGCCTATGTCCAAGACTATGGTATTGCCTTCCAGCCATGCTCCTTTATTTAGGGTTTTGGTTCTACTGAAGCAAAGGGTCTGAGCCTTGGTCATCTTAGCAAACCTAGTACTCAAAGGATCGTCAGCATTTAAAATAAGCCAATCCGATTCGGTAGCATTCTCAAAAACCCTGGCTTTCAGCCCTATATAGTTCTCCATAGTCTTATGTCTATTTAGATGATCCTCAGTGATATTCAGTATGGCAGATACTCTGGGATGGAAGGCCTGAATTGATTCCAATTGAAAACTGCTAATCTCTGCAACTACGATATGGGATTCACATGTCTCCGTTGCAACTCCGATAAAGGGAATACCTATATTGCCTACCACATATGTTTTCTTTCCCGTTGCCTTGAAGATCTCTCCAACCAAAGCGGTGGTAGTCGTCTTTCCATTGGTTCCCGTTATAGCTGCAATGGGTGCCCTGCAGAGAAGATAGGCCATCTCCACTTCGCCCATAACATCTATACCCATATCCTGTGCTCTTCGGACAAAGGGCGCATCTATGGGTATGCCGGGACTTAGTACGATTAGATCCACCCTATCCAGGTAATCCATAGGAGAGATGCCCACGGCCCATTCAACCCCCATAGGGTTGAGTTCCTCTACAACGTCCTTGAGTTCCCCCTCACTCTTAATGTCATTGGCTATAACTTTAGCCCCTAAACCGATTAGGGTCTTGGCTGCTGCCAGCCCACTGCGAGCAAGCCCGACAACTAAAACCCTTTTATCCCTAAAATCCATAGTTTACTCTCCCCTAAACCGCTAACAGGCCTATGAGACATAGAAGGACTGTTGCAATCATAAACATTGCCACTACCCTGGTCTCAGGCATGCCTCCCAGTTCAAAATGATGATGAATAGGGCTCATCCGAAATATCCGTTTTCCCCTACTCTTAAATGATATGACTTGAAGAATAACCGATAATGACTCTGCCATATAGACCCCTCCGATTATAGGAAGTAACAGGGGCATTCTTAGTAAAACCATTATTGCAACTACACCGCCTCCCAAAGCCATAGACCCGGTATCACCCATAAAAACCTTGGCAGGATGGACGTTAAATCTTAAAAATCCCAGACAGGATCCGGTTATAGCCGCCGCAAGTACCGATAGGTTCTTATAGTTATGGCCCATATTAATGAGGCCACTCTCCTCCATGGCGTAACCGGCGAAAGCTGCTATAATACTTATGGTCATGGAAACAATCAAGGTAACCCCCGAAGCCAGACCGTCGAGTCCATCGGTTAGGTTTACACTGTTGACAGTGCCCACCATTATAAAAACCATAATGGGAATATATAAATAACCCAGGTTCCACTCGGTATTGGTAAAGGGAACGTATACACTGCTACCCACACTCCGGTAGGCATACAAAGCAAACAGGACGGATATTAAGATCTGGCCTAGGAGCTTTTGATAGGCTCTGAGCCCAAGAGAACGCTTCATATAGACCTTAATGAAATCATCCGTAAACCCGATGGCTCCATATCCTAAAAGGGCCAGCACAGCAGCTATGGTATAGTCGTAGCTTCTGGTGGACAGAGCCAAAGAAACCAATACAATGGGAATGATAAACATAATTCCGCCCATGGTTGGGGTTCCTGCCTTGGAAAAATGGGACTTTGGACCATCGTCTCTTATGCTCTGTCCCAATTTCAGCCTCTTCAGCATGGGAATAATGGCTACCCCCAGGGCTAAGGTAAATACAAAGGATATTATTACTGAATATATAATTCTGTCCATTACTTATCTCCCCCTTCGGTACCTATATCCCAACCTTTTAGGTATGCTACTATTTCCTCCATCTTTAGGCCCCTGGACCCCTTTACTAATATAGTATCCTCTGCCCTCAGCATTGTGTCAAGGATACCTATTACGTCTTTATTACACTCCAGATGGGTTATGTTTGCGTCTGACATCCCGAAATCTCGTGCTCCCCTGTCTATAAATCTGCTATCCCGGCCAACGGTTATCAAATGATCTATACCGCTTTGGGCTACAACTTCCCCCACCTCCAGATGACCTTTTTCAGAGTATTCTCCCAGCTCAAGCATATCACCAAGGATGGCAATCTTTCGTTTGCCCTCAAGGTCCTTTAGAATCTCTATTGAGGCTATCATAGAATTCGGGCTAGCATTGTATACATCATCTATAACCTTTAACCCAGACTTGGTGGTTAGGATATTGAGCCTCATATCTCCGGAGCGAAACTCCTCCAATGCCTGACTAATTTCAGGTATATCCAGACCCAGCAGTCTTCCCACTGCAACGGCCGCTAAGCTGTTATATACATTATGTATACCTGGTATCGGTACTCTTATGGGATACAGATGGTTTCCTATAACCAGGTCGTAGGACACTCCTTCTTCTCCTAAAATTCTTATGTTTTGGGCCCTGATATCAGCGTCTCCCCGAGTACCATAGAATTGTACTTTCGAGGGTATTTCATCTCCTACACGACCCAAGTACTCGTCATCACCGTTGAGTATCGCCCAATCATCAGAACCAAGGAAATCGAAGATCTCCATCTTAGCCCTGAGGATGTTCTCCCTGGTCCCCAGATTCTGAAGATGGGATACTCCTATATTGGTAATGGTGGCGATTGTAGGTTTGGCAATCTCTGCCAATCTGTGAATTTCCCCCAAGTTACTCATCCCCATCTCCAGTACGGTGACTTGGTGATGATCATCAAGCTGTAGAAGGGTCAGGGGAAGACCAATTTCGTTGTTTAAATTGCCTTGAGTTTTTAATACATTGTAGCCTTTAGATAACACCAATCCAACCATATCCTTGGTCGTAGTTTTCCCGTTACTCCCGGTTATGGCCACTACCGGAATATTAAACCGGCTACGTTGAAACGATGCCAGGTCCTGAAGAGCCCTCAGGGTATCAGGCACCTTAATGGCAGCTACTTGTGGATAGAGTTCCGGCAGCCAACCTGCGTCATCTCTGTGTACAAGTACTGCTTTTGCTCCTTTTTCCGCAACCTGGTCCAGAAAAAAATGCCCGTCAAAAATTTCCCCTACCAATGGAATGAAGAGTTGCCCTTTCTTAATTGTCCTGCTATCCGTGCTCACTCCGGCAATTGAAATATCTAAAAGGCTGAGATCTTCGTTTAGTAAATTACCTTGAGTTGCCTCTATTATCTGTCTCACTGTAAAAGATTTCATCTGTTTTGCTCCCGTCTCATTTTCCCTAGTATTTCCGAGACTATTTCCTTTTCATCAAAATGTATTGTCTTATCTTTCAGAATTTGATATGTCTCATGCCCTTTGCCGGTAAGGATAACCACATCATCCTTTTTTGCATGGGCCAAGGCATATTCAATAGCTTCCCTGCGGTTTTCTATTATAGTATAGGGGCAATTTGTTTTTCTTACCCCAGGCACAATATCCATAATTATATCCATGGGTTCCTCACTGCGGGGATTGTCTGAAGTTATGATGCAATGGTCCGAATATTTTCCGGCAATCTCCCCCATAATGGGTCTTTTGGCATGATCTCTATCACCACCGCAGCCAAAGAGGGTTATTACCCTGCCCTTTGCAAATCCTTCTGCGGTTCTTAGAATGTTTTCCAGGCCATCGGGAGTATGGGCATAATCAAGTATCACCGAATAATCGGTTCCGGTATCCAGGAGCTCAAATCGTCCATCCACACCTTTAACTGCCTCCAACCCCTGAGCAATAATATCCAAAGATATACCAAGACTGTAGCATACACTGGCTGCAGCCAGCGCATTATATATGCTAAAAATACCGGGAATACCAAGGTTTATACCTGTATCTCCATGAGGCGTATGAAGGTTAAAGGTGACACCCCTTTCGGTGATTTCCAATTCTCTCGCATATATATCCGCCTCTTTACAGATGCCATAAGTGTAGGTCTGAGTGGTGATTTTATCCATTATCCATCTGCCTGCTTCATCATCTACATTTATAACGGCTGTTCTGCATTGGTCAAAAAGCCTGGCCTTGGCGTCCCTATATTCCTTCATATCAGCATGAAAATCCAAATGATCCTGGGACAGATTGGTAAACACTCCAATGTCATACATTATGCCTTCGACCCTTCCCAGGCTGAGTGAATGGGACGAGACCTCCATAACTATACTATCGGCACCATCATCCGCCATATCCCTAAGGATACCTTGAAGGTCGAGGGATTCGGGGGTGGTTCGTTCTGATGGCATCCTTCTTTCACCAATCATATTGGTTATGGTACCTATAAGGCCCACCTTCTGCCCCGCCTTTTCCAGTATGGATTTTATTAGATGGGTTACAGAAGTTTTCCCATTAGTACCTGTTATCCCAATACTGGCTATATCGTGGGCAGGATCATGATAAAAGTTTTTAGAAATATATGCCATGGCCATCCTGGAATCCTTAACAAATACCTTGGTTATATTGCCGCCTACATATACGTCCCTTTCAAGGACCAACACCTTTGCGCCCTTGTCTATCGCCTGGGGAGCAAAATCGTGTCCGTCCACGGTCAGTCCCTTTATACAGAAAAACAAAGAACCATTGGTCACCCTTCTGGAATCATAATACATATCCTCAATATCTACATTACATGTACCTTCGATTTTTACGTAATCTATACCTTCCAGTAATTCTATCAGCTTCATACAAGATACCGTCCTACTCTAACCTTTCCCCTAAACCAGGTGATAAGGGTTTATTAAATATACATTATAAAACCAATTATTCATTGATTACCGATATTTCTATTATAGCCTTTTGGCAGTAAAGTTAAAACCCTTTATATATTACTGGCCCGGCATTGTAAATTCAACCATAATTTCCGTTCCCGGCTCAACCTGAGTATGGGCAGGGGGATCCTGACCCACAGCTACCCCTGATCCCTCTATTCTTAATTTCAAACCCAGGGAAACTAAAATATTGTTGGCTTCTCTGATGGATTTACCTTTTAGTTCCGGAACGATAACTTTTCCATCAGCCGCTTCCTGGTCAATACCGGAATCCTCCGATGATTGCTCCTGGGCATACAGTAGTACAGTAGTATTTACTTTGACCATAGCACCGGGTTTCGGCATCTGGTCCTTTATTACCGTATCTGCCCCTACGGAATCACCGGAAAGGTATTTAAGTTCTCTTTCATCCAAAATAGCGTATGCCTCTTCAAAGCTCATACCCATTACATCCGGGACCTTCACCTGCCTGTTGAGCTCCGTTGTCTCATCATCATAGACAGGCTCAACCCCAAGGTATGGCAATGTGTCCTTTAGAATCATCTGTACATATGGTGCGGCTACCACGCTGCCAAAATCAACAGCTACCTGGGGCTCATCAACAGCAAACAGGACTATAACCCTTGGGTTGTCAGCAGGTGCAAAACCAATAAAAGAGGCTATATGCTTTCCTTGTACAATTTTTCCGTCTTCTCCATATTTTTGGGCGGTTCCGGTCTTTCCTCCTACCCTGTATCCCGGTATATAGGCATTGGTACCGCTCCCGTTTTCTACAACCCCTTGGAGTATTTCAGCCACATTTTTGGATGTCTCGTTTGAAATCACCTGGCGCAACCTCTGTGGTTCGATTTCCTTGACTATATGTTCATATTCTTCACCGGTTTCAGAATCAACCTTAGTCTCGGTCAAGGCCTTCGTCAGATAAGGCCTCATATAATAGCCACCGTTGATTGCCGCGGCACTAGCTGTGATTAGCTGTAAGGGGGTAACCGATATGGATTGGCCAAATCCGATTCTGGCCAAGTCCAAATTCTTTACCGCCTCCCTGGGGATAACTATTCCCTGCGCCTCGCCGTTTATGTCTATACCCGTCTTTTGACCAAAACCAAAGGCTTCAATATATTTGTAGAATTTATCCTTACCTAGTGCCATAGCCATATCTACAAATGCCGGGTTACAGGAATTCTCTACCGCTTCCGCAAATGTCTGATGACCATGCCCTCCTGCCTTATGACACCTGATCCTTTCATTTCCTTCGATCACTCTAAAACCAGGACAGTTGAAGGTGTTTCCCTGCGTCATCACACCCGAATCCAGGGTTGCCGCAGTGGTTATAATCTTAAAGGTCGAGCCTGGATCCAGACTGTCCTTTGCCGCAAAATTCTTCACATATTCCTGCATACCCTCATACCCCAATTCCCTGGGGGGATCATTGGGGTCAAATGTCGGCCTGTTGGCCATGGCTAAAATTTCACCAGTATTGGGATCCATGACGATGGCAAATACCTTTTTTGCCGCATACTTCTCCATGGCATCATTTACTGCTTTTTCAGTAAAATGCTGAACTACCTGATCAATGGTTAGTACAAGGTTGAGCCCATCAATAGGCGGAATATACCTATCTACATTATTGGGCATCTCCCTGCCCCTGGCATCGGTTTCCATAACGATTTTGCCGGCCAGACCTTTTAGGTACTTATCATAATAGAGTTCCACGCCGTCCTGACCCTTGAGTCCATCTTCTCCTTCGGCATATTTCATTGTGAACCCCAATACATGAGAAGCCAACTCTCGGTTGGGGTAATACCGCTTGGGTTCTTCGGTAAAGTCTATACCTTTTATACCAAGCGCCCTAACCTGATTGGCCACATCTCTTGTTACTTGTCTTTTTATCCACACAAAGGAACTTTTTGTATCCGATAGCTTCTCATACAGCTTATCCTGATCCATCTCCAGTATAGGTGCCAAAATAGCAGCAATACCTTTTGGATCCTTTATTTGGCTGGGACGGGCGGCAATGGTCTCAGAGCTCCCACTTTGGGCCAGGATATTTCCGTTCCTATCCTTGATCATCCCCCTTTGTGGATATACTGCCAGGTTCCGTGTCCATTGTCCTACTGCCTTTCGTTGAAGTTCCTTTCCCCATATAAGCTGAATATATCCCAAACGTCCTATCAGTCCGATAAAAATCAATGTGAATAACACCAGCATGGCTAGCAACCTTTTTCTGTTTGTAACGCTGGGGACAGCCATTGCTACCACCACCCTGAAAAATTCGAATAAAATAACAAAACAACCGGTCAAGAAAATTACGCCGGCTCAGTCAAGCAATGCTACATTACATATCACTAAAAGCACTTTTGTAGTCCGATTATTTCAATCCAATAGACTTACTAGTTTATTCCAAATACTCTCTTTTTCTGCGGTTGCCACCGATGCAGTCTCTATCTGAGTCTTGTGGGTATCTTTTGGTAACTCTACAAGAAGGATCTGATCCCTATCGGGATAATCCATCTCCAAATTGTTTTTTGCGAACTCCTCTATTTCTTCTAAGTTTCCGCGGGAGGCTAACTCCAGTCGCATATACTCATGGATAGTCTCTTGTTTCTCCAGAATCTTACCAAGTTCAATGATCTCCTGTTGATTTTGGGCGATTATGGCATACCTGGCCACAGTACAGGCGCATATAGCAAACCCGATAATGATTAGAGCTATATGGGATATCATCTTCCCGGCCCTTGATTTTGCTTTAGGCACTGCCTGGGTACGAGGCACGGAAATAGGTCGACCCACCTCTACCTTAGGGGGGTAATAAATCCCTGTATATTGTTCTTTTTCCGCTACTAACAATTCTATTCAGCCCCCTTGATGTTTATGTTAGATACCCGTCTGTTACTATAGTTTTTCACAAGTTCTTAGTTTGGCGCTCCGCGAGCGTGGATTTTCATCTATCTCATACTTGGAAGGAATAATGGGCTTTCTGGTTAGTATCTTTATTGATGCTTCTTGACCGCATATGCATATCGGCGAATCAGGCGGACAGGTACATGGACTCTGAAGCCTTCGGAAAGTATTTTTCACTATCCTGTCCTCCAAGGAGTGAAAAGTTATAATACACAATCTACCACCTGACTTCAGAGAATTTACCGCGCTTTCTATTGCCTCTTCCAATGTCTCAAGCTCTCCGTTGACTTCAATCCTAATGGCCTGAAAAGTTCTCCTGGAAGGGTGGGGCCCCTGTCTCCTTGCTTTTGCAGGAATAGCGGCCTTAATTATCTCAGTCAATTCTCCTGTGGTATGTATCGGTCGATTCTCCACTATAAACTTGGCTATCCTGGCAGCCCATCTCTCTTCGCCATAATCAAAGATGATCCGTGCCAATTGCCTTTCTTCGTATTCATTGACAACATTCATGGCGCTGAAGGACTGGGTCGGATCCATCCTCATATCCAGGGGAGCGTCATCCTGATAAGAAAAACCACGACTCTTCTCATCCAGCTGGTGGGATGATACACCCAGATCCATTACCATACCATTGACATGCGGGGTATTCAGCTTGTCTAAAATAGTACCAAGATCATTAAAATTCCCATGGACGGTTATCAAGGCGTCTCCATATTCCTGTAAGTTTGCTCGGGCTGCCGCCAAAGCATTGGGATCTCTGTCTATTCCTATGAGAATACCATCCGGTGCGATCCTTTCCAATATACCTCCGGCATGCCCTCCGCCGCCCAGGGTAGCATCTACTATAATCTGACCCGGCTTCAAATCAAGCATTTCGATTGTCTCGTTAAACAATACGGGGATGTGGTGAAAATTCATCGGGCTCCTCCTAAATTCCTAATTCCGCCATCTTCTCTACAATAGATTGATGATCTAAATTGGCGTCGCTGTTATAGTCTTCCCAACGTTCCTTGCCCCAGATTTCAATCCTGCTGGCAACACCGATAATAATCAGATCCTTATCCAGCCCGGCGTACTCACGAAGATTGGCAGGTATCAAGATCCTACCCTGTTTATCTAATTCACATTCAGTGGCTCCCGAGAAAAAAAATCTGGTAAAAGCCCTGGCATCCTTACTGGTCAATGGCAGGGTACGCAGTTTGCGCTCCAGCTCCTCCCATTCACCTTGGGGGTAAACAAACAGGCAGTTATCCAGTCCTTTGGTCACAACAAAACTCTCGCCCAAACCATCACGAAATCTGGACGGCATAATGACTCGCCCTTTTGGATCAAGAGTATGTTGATATTCGCCAATGAACACCACCTTCACCCCTCTTCTATATTATCACACCACTTGCCCCCACTTTCAACCACTTTAATTAAATATTCTCTATCATTTTAAAAAATCCTTCCAAATTATTAAAAAAAATATTTCATAACTCCAAAATGGGAAATAAGTCCCAGAAAAAACAAAAAAACGCAGCTTTCTGCCACGTTTTCTATACATATCTATATTATTCGACCAGCTTTTTTTATTTATATTGTCGTTTTTTCTCCCGATTTACCTGGTCATATTTTCTGTTTATTGCCTGTAATTCTCATTAGCTGCTAGTATTTTCAGCTTTATTCCCCAATAGGTTTTGGATTAAAATCCAGATAATCACAGGATACAAGATGATATGTAAGCCCGTTAATTTCTCCCTCTATCACACCTCTTAGACTTTCCCCATGTAGGTGCCCGAATACAACATGCTTTACGGGATACTGCCTTATAAGATGACAAATCTCATTTTCCCTTCCCTTGTCATCGAAGGGTGGAAAGTGGAGCATTACAATAATTTCTTCAGCACCCAAAGCCGAATCCAGTGATAGTTTTAATCGATTCAACTCCCTGTTGAAAATTTTCTCATCATGATCGGTGAACCCCCTGGTTCCAGGAGTAATCCAGCCTCTGGTGCCACAAAAAGCCAGTCTCGGTGCATCCTTCGGATTGAAGCTATCATTTTGTAGCGGATAGATGGATTCATGGGTTTGATCCCTGACACGGGAAATCGAAGACCACCAATAGTCATGATTTCCCTTTATTAGGATCTTGGTGCCGGGCAGAGCACCTATACCATCCAAATCCGGCAATGCCTCTTCCAATGTCATGGCCCAGCTAATATCTCCAGGTATAAGGACTATATCCTGTTGGGTGACCGACTTTAGCCAGTTTTTCATAATTTTTCCCCAATGTCCCTCCCAATGGGCCCCGAAGATATCCATGGGTTTATCTTGCTCACCGGGCAAATGTAAATCACCAATTGCAAAGACTCTCATTATTACACAAGTCCTAGTTCTAACAGCCTATCCCAGACTTCCTGTTGAACGCTGTCAGCTGTCCTGGCAGATTCAACCACCTTAATATCTATGTAATTGACTCGGCCTTGGCGGTAGTATTCCTGCAAAGGTGCAGTCTTGGATTGGTACTCTTCAAAACGGTCCAGAATGGTTTCCTCATTATCGTCAGCCCTTTGAATAAGTGCTACTTTGCAATCAGGACATTCACTTATTCCCTGGCTCACATGGAAGATTCTCTTACAATTTGGACAGCTCCTGCGTCCCAGCAGTCTTCCCAAAAGTACCTCCTTGGTAACATGGATGTCTATAACTACATCCAATGTTTTACCTATGCTTTCCAACTCCTGGTCCAAGGCTCGGGCCTGTGCCATAGTACGGGGATAACCGTCAAATATTATTCCATCTTTATTCCTGGGATCTCTAAGACTTCCTGCCACCACCTTATTAACAATATCATCTGATACCAGTTTGCCTTCTTTAATAACCTGTAAGGGTTTATATAGTTCATGTTTGTCGTTATCCAGAATTTCTCTAAACAGATCACCTGTCGAAAGATGAGGGATTGCTAGTTTCTTGGATAACATTTGTCCCTGAGTTCCTTTCCCGGACCCTGGTGGTCCCAACAATACAATATACAAAATGGTCTCCTCCTCATAGGTCTTTTTTCTTTCCTAATTAATTCTAGCATAGGAGAATCCTTTAAACAACCAGGATTTATACATTGAACATACCGTTTTATGCCCATTGTAAGATATCCAAATGTAAAGAATATGTTCTATTTCTGCTACAAAGCGGCTTCTTAAGACACTTTTAAGATTTATATAAAGCTATATACTGTATAATAATGCCGTGTCACCCATTGATAAAATCGTTTTTTAGATAAATAAGTCTTATACAAAAGTGGGGGTAATACCGATGAGGCTGAACAGAAAAGCAATAAACGATATCTGGAATAAGTATTGGCATTTCTCCTTGTTGTCCTTGTATGGAATATGCCAAATCTGGTTCTATTATCTGGAACGAGTTATACGCCCTAAATATTTCATGTATTCCGTTATAGATAGCCATATACCTTTTATTAGTATATTCGTACTTCCTTATCTTTTTTGGTTTGCCTATATGGCAATAGGATTCATATACCTGGGTTTGGTTTCTAGAAAGGATTTTTTCAGGCTTTGTTGGTTTATATTTGGCGGTATGTGTATATGCTATGTCCTTTATATGCTATTTCCCAATGCCCAGAATCTGAGGCCCGATATTACATCAAATGATATTTTTACAAGAATGGTCAAGCATATATACGAAACAGACACCAATACCAACGTAGCTCCCAGCATCCATGTACTTAACTCTATTGGTGTTCATATAGCTTTAGTAAACTGCGAAGAGTTTAAGAAACAATCCAGGATCTGGCATTGGCTGTCCCTTATAAGTGCAGTGCTTATTTGCCTATCCACAGTGTTTATAAAACAGCATTCCATCAAGGACGGCATGTGGGCTATGCTTCTGGTTATGGTCTTATACCTGGCCATTTACACCGTACCAAGGTACTTTGCAGAAGAGAATATCTTTGCTACCGATACAAATAGATAAGTTAACCCGTTGTGCTAGTTCAACCTATGGTAGATAATACAAATAGAAAAACCCCGAAACATTATGTT
>JAAYRX010000136.1 GCA_012518535.1 Clostridiales bacterium
TGGGCTATCTGCCTTTCAAGGATGGCAATCCGATCCATCAGGTCTTCCAGGGATTCCCCGTCCTGGGGCCTACAGATCTTTACCATGGCCATCTCCAACATAATCCTGGGCTTGGTACTCCACCTGATGTCAGCATCCAATTCAGACAGGATCTCGATAGACCGAACAAGTCTTGCCTGATCCATCCTGGAGGATTGCTGCCTGTACTGCTCCAGAGTGCTTGGTGAAACATCCAGGAGTCCCGCAGGATCATCACAGATCTTAATTACCAACAGATTTCGCAGATGATAGATAAGATCCTTTAGAAATGCAGCAACATCCCTGCCCTCTTCCATTAAATTATCAATCTGGATTAGAAGGGCAGAAATATTCCCCATCATAATATTATCCACTACTTCAAAGAGAAATTCTCTGCCGGCGGTACCCAATATGGCCAGAACATCGTTTTCCGTAATAGAAGAGCCGGAAAAGCTCATGCATTGATCCAGCAGGCTTATGGAATCCCTCATGCCCCCCTCGGACCAGCGGGAAATCGTCTCCAGGGCCTGATCATCTACCTCCACTCCGACGCTATTGGCTATTTCCCTTAACCTATCCATTATGACCCCAAGGGTTATCCTCCTGAAGTCATGCCTTTGACAGCGAGACAATATGGTGGAAGGCAGTCTATGGGGCTCGGTCGTAGCCAGAATAAAGACGATATGTTCCGGGGGCTCCTCCAGGGTTTTTAGAAAGGCGTTAAAGGCTGATGTTGAAAGCATATGAACTTCATCGATAATGTAAACCCTGTATCTTCCTGCAGATGGAGGGTATTTCACCTTATCCCGAATTTCCCGGATATTCTCCACTCCCGTATGGGATGCCGCATCAATTTCAATAACATCCATGTTGTTTTCCGAATCGATAACGGTGCAGACCTGGCATTGCCCGCATGGGTTTCCATCTTCAGGATCAGTGCAGTTTATCGCCTTGGCAAAGATCTTTGCTGTGCTGGTTTTTCCGGTCCCTCTGGGTCCACAAAAGAGGTAGGCATGGGTAATTCTTTTGGTTTTAATCTGATTTTTCAGAATGCGTACCACATGATCCTGGCCTACCACCTCGTCAAAGGTACCAGGCCGCCATTCACGATATAGAGCAGTATATTCCATAGAATCACCGACCTTCACCATATTGTTCTGCCCAGAGATTAGCCCGTTTATCCCCATGGGAGATAGGGTTGGAAACCGGATATCCCGCACCTGCATCCGACTTTTTATGTGCGTATACGGACACAATCCTCATCGGTAGTATTATACCATAAAAACAAATCAACTGTAACGTAAAATAGCCAAAACTAAATATAAGCCATGACATAGACAACAATCATGGCTTATAAAAATTAATGCCGTGCACCTACCTTCGACAAGACACTCACAGGCGGCAACCGAATAGTTAACTCCGGTCAGGCACCCCTACGGCACACAAAAATGTCCACTTACTGCTGCTTCCTTCCGGATCTGACAGGGTTCATGGGTTCTTGTTGCGTAGGACCAAACCATCCTCATCACTTGTTCGGACCATGACCCTACGAGCACAAGCCTGGGGTTGGACTTCAATCCTGCTATAGCGGGTTGCAGGTTACAGGGCACCGCTACCTCCCCATCTAGCACGGCAAACTCTTAAACAAATTATTAAATTGAACTACAATTATTATGCCAACTCCCGATTTTATTATTCATAGAATACCAATATCCAGGTTATTGATAACTATTCTCTAAATATAATAATTTGAATGGAAATCAGCATGTATCATTTTACTATGTGCGGGGGTTATTTTCAAGTGTTTTTTTATGGTACTCCTTCCAAATACGGTTTTCTCAAAAATACGGTTAACCAATGCCCCTGATGGTGTATAA
>JAAYRX010000137.1 GCA_012518535.1 Clostridiales bacterium
ATATCCTCATGGGTATAGCTGGGTCTGCGATTTTTGGCGTCAAAGTTGAATCCTCCGTTTTTGAGACCCCCAGCCTTTAATACCTCGTACATACACATGGTTGCCTCATATACGTCAAAGGGGAAATTGTCCGTATCCCAGCCAAGGAGATAGTCGCCCTGGTTGGCATCGATGCTTCCCAGCATTCCGTTAATGGCGCTGACCCGAAGCTCATGCTGGAAGGTATGTCCTGCCAGGGTTGCATGGTTTGCTTCTATGTTTAGCTTAAAATCCTTATCCAGACCATATTCTTTCAGGAAACCAATTGCTGTAGCCGCATCAAAATCATACTGGTGTTTGGTCGGCTCCTTGGGCTTTGGTTCAATATAGAAATCCCCCTCAAACCCTATGCTGCGGCCGTACTCCACCGCCATCCTCATGAGCCTGGCTATGTTGTCCAGTTCAAATTTCATGTCGGTATTTAAAAGAGTCTCATAACCCTCTCTTCCACCCCAGAATACATAGCCCTTACCACCTAATTTAACCGTTAAGTCCAGCGCCTTTTTGACCTGGGCAGCGGCAAAACAGTAAACATCGGCCGAATTGGTACTCCCGGCTCCGTTCATAAACCTTGGATTGGTAAACAGATTGGCTGTACCCCAAAGTAACTTTTTCCCCGTGGCTTCCATCTTCTCTTTTATATAATCGGTGATCTCATCCAGTCGGGCATTGGTCTCGGCCAGGGTTTCGGCCTCGGGAACCAGATCCACGTCATGGAAACAAAAATATTCAATTCCCAGTTTGTCCATGAATTCAAATCCTGCATCCACCTTGGCCTTGGCGTGCTCCATGGTATCAACCTGGGCACCGAAGCTCTTATCTGCAGTTCCTACTCCGAACATATCCGCGCCGGTTGCAGAGAGATTGTGCCACCATGCCATGGCAAATGGCAGGTGCTCCTTCATGGTTTTACCCATAATAACTCTATCTTCGTCATAATACTTAAATGCTAAAGGATTTTTGCTTGAAGGCCCCTCGTATTTTATCTTTGGTATGTTTTTGAAGATTTCGGACATAATATACCTCCTCAATTTGTTAATGGTCATACCCATATTATACACTAAATTTGGAAATTAACATACCTTGATAGTGATATAGATATATCTACAGATATTTTATACAGTTCCATAAACTTAACGCGTCATGACAGTCAATCATACGCTGGTAATGGATATTGACCACTACCCCTTATCAATAGCTCATTAACTAAGATTATGAACTGGCACAGGAGGTTAAAATAAGGGACGGTCATTCCTCCTATGACAGGAATAACCGTCCCTAAATCGTTATTCTATCTTCAGTTATCTACAATCCCGGATGGATCTAGTCGGTAAAGCTCATTAAAAATTCAAAGTGATGCTTACCTGCAAAAACCTTGTGCTTGGGATCAAGCTGGGTGGACCAGGCCATGTTCCCACCGATGCCCGCCATGGCACCATCAATATTGATGTAGACTTCATCCCTGCGTACAAGTTCGTGTTCATGGTAAGTATTCCAGTAATCCTCCACGGTATTGTGGTGCACATCAAAGGAGAATAAGGAGCCCTTAACTGTGATCCTGCTGCCATCCTCGTCCTCCAGGGCAAACCACCTGGTATCGGCGTGGCTGCCGTTATGGCTGACAGGCACAAAGGGAAAATGGGTTTCCTCAACTGTCGAGCTATACCTTCCTACGGGTGCAGCCAGCTTCCTGTCGCAATAGCTCTCACCCGGTCCCCTGCCGTACCAGTTCAGGACACTAAATCCTTCCGGTGCTGTAAAGCTGAGGCCTACCCTGGGGAGGTGTACGTATTTGCTGTCTATGTCTATGGCAGCACTAACCCCAATGTCCCCGTCCCTATATACGGTGTAGGAGACCTGACTATAAATGCTGCCCTTGTCCCCGTCAATTCTGTTGGTAAATATGACCCTGGCGTTACCTTCCTTTTGGCTTATTCCATAGTCCACAGTCAAAGGTACCCTATTCAATTTGCCTGGCATAAAGGAGGGCCATAATCCGTTGGATTCTCCCCACCACTTGGATTCCAGGTGAAGGCCTGTTCTGCTCCGATCGAAGTTTTCCACTCCGCTCTTTAGGATATACTCCTTCCCGTTTCGTTCATAGCTAAACAGAGTGTTGTCCTCTGAATCAAAGGTAGCCACAAAGCCTTGTCCCTTTACTGTTATGAGATTCCCCTTCTCTTCTATGGACAGGTTACCTCCCTCAGGAGATACCTTTGGTTCCATGGGAGCCGGGCCCTTTATTTCAAACTGGTAGTTGGCTATTTCATGGCCTTTTTCAGCCCAGGAATAGTCTACCGCAGTCTTTACCCTTATATTTACATAGACCTCATTGGTCTCATCTTTTACTGAGGACAGGTCCACCTTAAAGGCAATGTCTTCCTGGGGCTTATCCCCGGTTGGAAGATGAATATCCCCGCCTTCCATAATCTCCCCGTCTATCAGGATCTCATATTCTAAGGATAACTCATCAAAGCCGATGCTCTGGGTCCGGTTTTTTGCTATAAAGCTTCCCTTGACCTCCTTGTCAGCCTCTATGATGATAGGGGATTGAGCCTGCTTCAGTTCAAGGCCGCTGGGCTTTGGAGTAAGGTCTGCCATAACAATCCCATTTGCGCACATATAATAAGGGCAAACCCAATCGGTTAAATCCTCACCCCAATCTCCGCCAAATCCGAAGAAAGTCTCACCTTTTTCATTGACTGCCGGCAGGCACTTATCCTGCCAATCCCATACAAAGCCGCCCTGGAAGATCTCGTATTTTTCTGCCAGTCGGTTGAACTGTTCAAAATTCCCGCTGGAGTTGGTTATCTGATAGGCGTATTCTATAAGCACTATGGGTCTTCTGTCGTTATTGTCGGCAATCATGTAATCCAGAAGCTCCATGGTTGGGTACATGGTGCATTTGATATCGCTGGCAATAAGGCCCGGATCGTTGTTCTCATACTGTACCAGCCTGGTGTCATCGTATTC
>JAAYRX010000138.1 GCA_012518535.1 Clostridiales bacterium
AAAGAGACTAATTATTAGGAGGATTATATATGTACAGGGAAAGCGGAAATATTTCGGTACATACGGAGAATATTTTCCCAATAATTAAACAATGGCTGTATTCGGACAAGGATATCTTCCTCAGGGAGCTGGTGTCAAACGGAAACGATGCCATTCAAAAGCTGAAGAGGCTATCGGATTTAGGGCAGGCGGACCTTGGGGGCCAGCCCTTTTTCAAGGTTGAAGTGGTATTGGATAAGGATAATGGAATCGTTCAGGTTGTGGATAACGGTATAGGCATGACCCGGGATGAGGTTAAAAAGTATATAAACCAGGTAGCGTTTTCCAGTGCCCGGGAGTTTTTGGAGAAATACAAGGATCAGTCGGGAGAGGCCAATCAAATAATAGGCCACTTTGGACTGGGTTTCTATTCAGCTTTTATGGTGGCTGATAAGGTTCAGATAGACACCCTTTCATGGGAAGAGGGAGCGGAGCCGGTGCGTTGGACCAGCGAGACCGGAATGGATTATACCATGGAGGTCTCAGATAGCAGAACCCAAAGGGGAACTACCATCACCCTCCATATATCGGAGGACAGCAAAGAATTTTTGGAGGGTTATCGCCTCAGAGAGATACTCAATAAGTACTGCAGCTTTCTTCCCGTGGAGATCTATTTCCGGGATGTAAAGGAAAAGAAAAAGGATGATGGGGAGGCCCCAAGGCCCATAAACGACATACGTCCCCTCTGGTTAAAGCATCCCAATGATTGCACCGATGAGGAGTATAGGGAGTTTTACCAGAAGGTGTTCCACGACTTTAGGGATCCGTTATTCTGGATTCATTTAAACGTTGACTATCCCTTTAATCTCAAGGGAATACTATACTTCCCCAGGCTGAACAATCAGTTCGAAACCCTGGAGGGGCAGATAAAGCTCTACAGCAACCAGGTATTCGTGGCTGATAATATAAAGGAAGTTATTCCGGAGTTCTTGATGCTCCTGAAGGGCACCATAGATTGTCCCGACCTGCCCCTTAACGTGTCCCGAAGCTTCCTGCAAAATGACGGGCAAGTGCAGAAAATTTCATCCTATATATCCAGGAAGGTAGCGGACAAGCTGGCGTCCCTCTTTAAAAGCGAAAGGGAAAACTACAATAAATATTGGGACGATATCAATCCCTTCATTAAATATGGTTGCATGAGGGATCAGAAGTTCTATGAGCAGGTCAAGGACTATATTATCTTCAAGACCTTGGATGACGAGTATACAACCTTAAAGGACTACCTGGATAAGAACAGGGAAAAACATGAAAACCAGGTATACTATGTGAATGATGAAACCCAGCAGGCCCAGTATATAAGGCTTTTTAAGGAGCAGGATCTGGATGCGGTATATTTAAACAATATAATAGATACCCACTTTATCTCCTTCCTGGAGATGAATGAGGGCTCCGTTAAATTCAAGAGGGTGGATTCGGATATCTCCCAAAGCCTGAAGGATGATCAGGAAAAGGGCGATGAAAAGGTTGACAGGAAGACCGATAAAACATTGGAAAAATTATTTAAAGAGGCAATAGACAAAGATGACCTCAAGATTGAAATAGAGGGCCTTAAGAACAGGGATATCCCGGCCATGGTTCTTCTGTCCGAGGAATCCAGGAGGATGGAGGAGATGATCCAAAGGTTTGGGGATATGGGCATGAATTATCCCATGCCCAAGGAGGAAACCCTGATAATCAACAGAAGCAGCGATCTGGTCAAGTCCCTGATAAAACTATCCGAGGACGAATCCAGGAAGGATGACCTAAGGATGATATGCCGGCACATATACGATCTGGCACTTGTGGCCCATAAACCTCTAAGCTCCGAGGAGATGATGGACTTTATTGAACGGGGTAATAAGATCTTGACAAAGCTTGCAGCCTTATAGGTGGGGGATTCAATTTCCCCTACCTTTGTAGGTTTGTATTCTGTAAACAGACGGTGGGTAAAAAAACCCCGTCTCGCTGAAGCGACATATAACAATCATTTGTAATTGCTTTTTATGTCTGTAATGAAAAAGGAGAGAGGGCCAGTGGGTAAAACCTTTCAAGAAATTAACGAAAAAATCAGAACCGGCGAAGTGGTAGTGGCTACAGCCGAGGAAATCATCGATATAGTGAAGGAGGAGGGCATTAAGGAGGCGGCCAGGAAGGTGGATGTGGTAACCACGGCTACCTTTGGTCCCATGTGCTCCAGCGGTGCCTTTGTAAACTTTGGGCATTCCGACCCGCCTATCAGGATGAACAAGGTGTGGCTGAACGATGTACCGGCCTACGGAGGCATAGCCGCAGTAGATGCTTATATTGGAGCTACCGAACTGTCGGAGAGCCGGGGCCTGGAATATGGAGGGGCTCATGTCATCGAGGACCTGGTGGCCGGTAAGAAGGTCAGACTAAGGGCCAAGTCCTATGGAACCGATTGCTATCCCCGACTGGATGTGGACACCTTCATTACCCTGGAGGATTTAAACCAGGCCTATCTGTTTAATCCAAGGAACGTCTACCAAAACTACAGCGCCGCAACCAACACATCGGACCAGATCATAGATACCTATATGGGGACCCTGCTGCCGCGGTGTGGTAATGTAACATATTCCACTTCCGGAGAACTGAGCCCTTTGTTAAACGATCCTGAATTCAGAACCATTGGGATAGGTACCAGGATATTTCTGGCCGGGACCCAGGGTTATATCGCCTGGGAGGGAACCCAGTTCGTAAGAAACAAGGTAGAAATAGAGGATGGCGTAACCATGTATTCCGGTGGTACCCTGGCGGTAATCGGGGATTTAAAGGATATGAACACCAGATACCTGAGGGCTGCCAGCTTTGCCAGGTACGGCACCACCATGTTTGTAGGCATAGGTATTCCCATTCCGGTATTGGACGAGGAGATGATGGAATACCTGGCGGTGACCAACAGGGATATCTATACGGGAGTAGTGGACTACAGTGTTCCCAAACGCTCGAAACCAACCCTGAGAAGGGTGAACTATGAAGAACTTAGAAGCGGCAGCATAGAGTTGGAGGGCAAAAAGATTCCGACGGCTCCCCTATCCAGTCTCAACAGGGCGAGGGAGATTGCCAATGTCTTAAAGGAGAGCATTGAGAGGGGAGAATTTTTCCTTCAGGAGCCTGTGCAAATGATGCCGACCAAGAGGGAGTTTAAACCATTAAAGGATGTGGGGGTAGAATAGCATGAAAAAGCTAAAAGTAATCCTATATTTCCCACCGGACAAGACCGACAGACCATTTTCCTATTATTTGGTCAAGGATTATGATCTGGTATTCAACATCCTTCAAGCAGAGGTACAGCCGGGTAAGAGGGGTAGACTGACCGTAGAGCTGGAAGGCACTGAGGAAAATATAGAAAGGGCCCTGGAATTTGCAAGGCAAAACGGGGTGGAGTACCGGCCCTTTAACAAGAACATAGTAAGAAACCAGGGAGAATGCATGGATTGTGGGGCCTGTATCGCTATTTGTCCCTCGGGAGCCCTATATATGGATCCAATTGACTGGAAGCTGTATTTCGACGAGAGCAAGTGCCTGGTATGCGAATTGTGTCTCAGGGCTTGCCCGGTAAAGGCCATAGATGTGAATATGTTTGTCTAGACCGTTCAAATTACCTGATCGGGAAGCTGTGACAGGGAGAAGCGGAATTACTATGGAAGAGGAAAGATTTTATAGACGCCTTCATGACTCCGGTGATCTGGTACATTTTAACGTCAAGGTAGGAGAAACGGACCTGGATATTGGAGCCCGGAAGATACTTTTGGAGGAAGCCTTAGAGTTGGTCAGGAAATACCGCAGGAAGATAGAAGACTATATAAAAGAATCCCCTGCATTTTTGACCTCCCTTAAGCCTTTATCATGTGGACTCAAGGCTCCACCTATAATTAAGGATATGTGTCTGGCTGCCGAAAAAGCCGGAGTAGGGCCCATGGCAGCTGTAGCCGGTGCCATATCCCAGTACGTGGGCCAGGGCCTCTTAACATTTACCCGGGAAATAATCGTCGAAAACGGCGGGGATATCTTTATAAAAAGTAATCGGGATAGAATAATAGGGGTTTATGCCGGCGAATCTCCCTTGTCCGGCAAGGTTGGAATTAAAATTAAGGGAGAAGATTGCCCTATGGGGGTATGCACATCTTCAGGAAAGGTGGGCCATTCCCTTAGCTTTGGCAGGGCCGATGCGGCTGTAATACTGGCTCCAGATACCATTTTGGCGGATGCAGTTGCCACGGCTACATGCAATTTGGTAAAGTCTGCAGATGATATCCAGTATGCAGTAGATTTTGCCAAGGGAAATGAAGGCGTTACCGGCGTATTGGTCATAATAGGGGACAGGCTGGGTGCCTGGGGAAAGATTGAACTGGTTAGCTTATAGGATTAATCCGGATAGCGCTAACTAAGTATTATCTGCAGGTCCGGGATAATAAAATAGCGAAAACTGCTATTTGACTTTTTGCGCTGAATAGTATAAAATAGTTTCGTTCCTTACGAAAAGTGCCTGTTATAAAACAGCTTAATTAATAGCTAAATTATGGGCACCCGTAGCTCAGGAGGATAGAGCACCGGTTTCCTAAACCGGGTGTCGGGGGTTCGAGTCCCTCCGGGTGTACCAATAAACCCAGCCGTATCAATGTATAACGGCTGGGTTTACTTATTTGTAGACTTGATTTTATTGAAGCTCTAATTGCTTTCCAAAAATACTGATGTTAGTCTGGCGATAATCAATCCACAGCTTCTGTATCCAATTTCGAGGTACAGTTGGGGCAACGGATAGCCTCCAGGGGTATGGAGCTAAGACAATAGGGGCATGCCTTAGTGGTGGGCTCGGCAGGTGCCGGCTCGGGTCTCAGTTTATTTATCTGACGGATCACTATAAAGATGGAGAAAGCGATAATAAAGAAGTCAATCAATGCAGATATGAACAGTCCATAGTTCAATGTAGCGGCTCCATTTTCCGCAGCCTCAGCCAAAGTCCTATACTTGGTTCCATCAAGGCTTATAAAGAGGTTTGCAAAGTCTACATTTCCGGTGACCTTTCCCGTAAGTAGGCTTATGACAGGCATAATGATATCATCCACCAGGGATGTAACTATTTTGCCGAAAGCCCCACCGATTATGACACCGATGGATAGGTCTACAACATTTCCTTTGGTTGCAAACTCCTTAAATTCTTTCCACACTTACACCAGCTCCTTTATAATACAAATATACAAGCAGACGGAAGCATGTTCACCACTTGTACAGGTGGTGGGTTACAACCGTATAATTCATTCTAACACGGCAGCTTATAAAGAGAAACATTTATTTATTGCTTCCCCCTCAATAGTAGAATTCATTTTATTATGATATACTGTATTACGTTGGTGAATTTTATATAAGAAGTATCATCAAAGGGGTGTATTTGCCATTAAAGTCTTTTTACATATTATAAACAATAATATAATTCCTATTTTTTTGTTGATTGCTTTAGGATATGTGCTCAATAAGAGATTTGATATGGATATAAAGACCTTGAGCAAGGCAAACTTCTATATATTTGTCCCCATATTTGTGTTCACAAACCTTTACGCCACCCACATTCCCCCGGAGGTGCTGAAGGTGGCCCTGTTTGCTTTTTTTGTTCTTATTTTAAATCTATTGATAGGCTCAGTCTTAGCCAAGCTTGCAGGGCATGATACCGGGAAAAAATACGCCTTCCTAAACTCCATCATGTTCTATAACTCGGGAAATGTGGGGCTTCCCCTAATCACCCTGGTCTTTAGCAGTGCCCCTTTTTTAATAGGCGGAGATACTCCATATTTGGATATTGCCGTTACTGCCCAGATTACAGTTCTGGCCGTTCAAAATATCACTACCAATACCTTTGGCTTTTTTAATGCCGGCAGGGCAAGTCTCCATTGGAAGGAATCCATAAAAAGGGTATTTGGTATGCCGGTCATCTATATGATTCCGGCTGCACTCCTTCTTAAACTTGTACCCTATGACCTGACCCAGCTTCCGGTATGGATTGGATTGGAATACATAAGAAATGGTATGATATCCATTGCCTTGATTACCCTGGGGATTCAGCTGTCAAAGACCAAATTTCAGCTTAAAAACAGGGATGCCTATACATCGGTC
>JAAYRX010000139.1 GCA_012518535.1 Clostridiales bacterium
ACTTGCATGTGTTAGGCACGCCGCCAGCGTTCGTCCTGAGCCAGGATCAAACTCTCCATTTAAACTTTATTGTTTAAAGATCATTTGATCTTAACTCTAACTTGATTATTCGTTGTTCGTACTATTCTGATGCTCTATGCAATATGCACACATCCAACAGTACGTTTCGGAATTGACTTTGCTTAATTTATTACACTGTTCAGTTTTCAAAGATCAATGCCTCTTTGGCCTGTGTCACCCCGCAATCTGGGGACGACTCTTAATATGTTAGCAAACCTTTTTTACTTTGTCAACATCTTTTTTTATTTTTATTTCTTATCTCTCAAGCTGTTTAAAGCAGTCTGTAAATCTATCAGATGCTTCTTTTCTTCCTTGACCAATTTCCTAAAAGCTTCTTTAGCATCCACCAGCTTGGAGTAGATAATCATCTCAGTATAAAATAGGATCGATTCCTTTTCAGCCTGAATTCCTATTTTTAGAACATCTTCGACATCCTTGATATTGGTCAAAACCTCATCCTGTTTTTCCTCGCCGGGGAACACAGTCGTCTGCACTATGGCTGCTAAATATTGGGATATCTCCGGCTCAAACAGGTAGGTGTCGTCAAGTTCGTCTTTCTCTTTTGCAGTCTGGTTGTACAGGCGCTCGAAGGTATCGGCATGTTCCCTTTCCTGGTGGGCCAATTCTAACAGCATATCCCTTATGCTCGCTTCTTCAATCCTGTTTGCGGCTTTTATATAAAACCTTTCACCGCTTTTTTCGATATCTATGGCAATTTTAAAAGCCTCTAAGTCGTTAAAGAAAAACCTTGTTGACATTTTGACCTCCTATTGTTTGATGACCATAGTTATTATACAGCCTTAACGGAAATTTATCAACCATCCTTGTGATCCAGATTTTGGAGAACCATCTTGCCCATATTCTTATTCTGAATACTGGTAGCTGATAATCCGTTCAGAGCAAAATGACCGGTCCACACCGGTCATCTTGTCTATGTATTAATCGATTGGCTCAAACATATCCTTTTCCACACCACATTCCGGGCATACCCAATCGTCCGGTACGTCTTCAAATGGTGTCCCCGGCGCTACACCTCCATCAGGATCTCCCAGCTCAGGATCATAAATATACCCGCATACCGTGCACTCATACTTTTGCATACCAATTTCTCCTTCCATATTGCTTTTTTCTGGTGGATAAACCTTATCAAATATTGTTTACCCATATATTATAATATAAAACATGAAATGTATAAGCTAAAAAAATACATCGCTTCCAAAGTATTTAATCGCACATAATAATGTTAAAGAATATATTACTGTGGCTAATAAATCCAACCAAACAATATATGGAGTCCAGATCCTATTATAAGTGTTTTCATTATATTAAAAAATGGTATAGCCCACTGGATTCTATAGACTGATCGGTGCCTCAAACAGATACAACAGGGATCTACGGTGACTTCAATTCCCGTATCCGATCCTTTAGTTCCTTTATCCTATTCCACCGTTCTCCGATTTCCTGGCACAAATCGTCAATGATTTCAGCAGTATCATCACCTTTGGAGTGTGCCCTATAGACAGCTTCTCCAACTTTGGCATAGAGCTTCTTTATGCTGGCCTCCTCTTTGCCAATCTCAATATTTATTCTCCCTATCTCAATCACCTGCTGGGATTTATCGCCGATTACCTTTACGGTTTCGCCTACTTTTTGACCCAGATCCTCAAGAAATTCCATAGCATCCCGCTCCCTTCTCCTAATATACTTCCCCTTTTATGTGAGAAAAAACAATAGAATCATAGTAGCCATGGAAATTATTTGAACTGATCCATTGCTCGATTGATTTCCTCAATTACCCTGATATCATCCTCATCCTTTAGGGCACTTTTCAGTACCCCCTTATAATGTACAGCTCCGTTTAAAGATCCAATCTTCCCAATGGCCCAAGCGCTGTGCCCCCTTATAGGAGGATGGGGATGCTTTAGTAGCCGCTCCAGTGCAGGTAGATAGGATTTGTCCTTACTGTTTCCTGCAAGGATCACGGCAGTGGACAAGACCTTCTGGCTCCTGGCGTAATTCCGGCCAATGAGATCCCCCATTCGGTCCATCCTCTTTTTTAGTCCAGTCGACCATTCATTTAGAATATGACCAATATCAAAGAGCTTCATTTCATCATATGACGGCAAGGTGGCTTCCGATACACCGCTCTTATTAAAAGGACATACCATCTGGCAGATATCACAACCCAGCATTTTATTTCCAATCTTGTCCCTGATTTCCGAGGGTATAAAATCCGAAGACAGCATATGATGCCTGAGGCATTTACCGGGTATAACCTGGCCATCTTCCTTTATGGCTCCATTGGGGCAGGCCCTTATGCATAGGTCACAATCCCCGCAATCGGTTATTGTCTTCATACCCTTGTCCGGATTTAGGTCCACATCGGTCAATATAAAGTGCAGGCTTATCCAGGAACCATACTTCCTGGTATGAATAAGTGAATTTTTCCCAAAACACCCCAACCCCGCCCTTAGGGCCAGTTCTTTGGCCGGCAGTGGAGGGTGGACCATTGCCTCATAACCAACCTTCGCAAGAAAAGATCCAAGCTCCGAAGCCGCATCCCTACCCTTGGGATATTCTTTGTAATGGGCTGAAAATCTACCTATTCCTCTGGGGAAATCGGATTTATATGGGGTGTGGGGCCATGCTGCCACTATAATCGACTTAGCTGTTGGCATAAGAGATTTGGGATCATATTCTATATTATCCCAATGATAAGCCGAATCGGGATCTACTTTCCTGCCCTTGGAGATCTTGGAAGGCCACAACTCAAAGGGCCTGACATCGGTAAAACCAATAAGGCCAAACCCTAAGTCCATGCCGTATTCAATAAGTCGCTGTTTTAGCAGATCCTTCTCCATGGTCCCTCCTAAAATGATATGGCTTCCCTTAACTCCTGGGAACCAGCCCCAGCTTCTTATACACCTTCCTAAGGGTTCTATAGGAAAGGCCCTCTGCTCTTTGGGCACCATCCTTCATGATATTATCCAGATAGGCCTTATCCGACATGAGCTGGTCATGCTTTTCCTGGATAGGCCTTAGGGTCTCTGCCACTGTCTGGCCTACAGCGGTTTTAAAGTCCCCATAACCCAGTCCCTCAAACTCCTTTTCTATGTCCCCATAGGATTTCCCAGTAATGCTTGAATAAATGCTCATTAAATTGCTTATTCCAGGTTTGTTTTCCTCGTCATACCTAACGATGGCTTCTGAATCCGTAACTGCCCGCCTGAATTTACTCATGATTACATCAGGCTTATCCAACAGGGATATATAGCTATTGGGATTTTCATCGGATTTGGACATCTTCTTCTCCGGGTTCTGCAGGCTCATAATCCTGGCCCCTACCTTGGGAATATAGGGCTCCGGTATCGTAAACACATCCCCGTATATGTTGTTAAACCTTTGGGCGATATCCCGGGTTATCTCAAGATGTTGCTTTTGATCCTCCCCAACCGGCACCAGATCCGCCTGGTAAAGGAGAATATCGGCTGCCATCAAGACGGGATAGGTGAACAGGCCAGCGTTTATATTGTCCGCATGCTTCTGAGCTTTCTCTTTAAATTGGGTCATCCTGCTCAGCTCACCTGTATAGGTAAAGCAATTGAGTATCCAGGCCAGCTCCGCATGAGCACTGTTATGGGATTGAACGAATAAAACGTTCTTCTCCGGATCCAACCCACAGGCTATGTAAAGGGCCAGCAATGATCTCGTCTTTTTCCTAAGTTCAGCAGGAACCTGTCTCACGGTCAGAGCATGGAGATCCACTATACTATATATACAATTATATTCCTCCTGCAAGGGAATCCAATTCAATATGGCACCTAAGTAGTTGCCCAGGGTCAGATTCCCGGAAGGCTGAACACCGCTAAATATAATCTTCTTCTGGCTCATTTAATGACACATCCTTTTGCTTTATGTGAATTCTATTGTAGCACCAACCCAGGAAGGAATTCAAGAGCCTACAAAATAGTTTAAATTTTTGTCAGGTGAATTATTCAAATATCCTATTTTGTGGTATAGTATATATTGCAATATATTAATTTGGGAGTGATTAGATGAGTAAAAACTATGAGCAATATAAACCTATCCTGGATAAGCTAAGGGGCGGAGTGATAATGGATGTCACTACACCGGAACAGGCAAAAATAGCAGAGGAAGCCGGTGCCAGCTCGGTCATGGCCCTGGAAAGAATTCCGGCGGATATCCGGGCAGTAGGTGGAGTTTCCAGGATGAGCGACCCAAAGATGATTAGGGGTATACAGGAAAAAGTTTCACTTCCAGTCATGGCAAAGGTACGTATAGGTCACTTTGTGGAAGCTCGAATACTGGAGGCTATAGGTATTGATTTTATCGATGAAAGCGAAGTCCTATCACCAGCGGACGATAAGTATCATATCGATAAGAATTCCTTTAAGACGCCTTTTGTTTGCGGAGCCAAGAATCTGGGTGAAGCCCTAAGAAGGATTAACGAAGGTGCCGCAATGATACGTACGAAGGGTGAGCCGGGGACCGGTGATATCGTTCAGGCCGTTCGTCATATGAGAGCCATCAACCAGGAGATTGCAACCTTAAAAGGGCTCCGGGAAGATGAACTGTATTTCCACTCCAAGGAACTTCAAGTCCCCTATGAGCTGGTTAAGTACGTCCATGAGAACGGTGCATTACCCGTGCCCAACTATGCGGCTGGCGGTGTGGCAACTCCTGCAGACGCAGCCTTGATGATGCACCTGGGTGCAGACGGCGTATTTGTTGGTTCCGGGATATTTAAGTCCGGGGATCCTGCAAAAAGGGCAAAGGCTATAGTTGAAGCGGTAGCCAATTACAAGGATTTCAAACTCATTGCCAAGCTTTCTGAAGACCTGGGAGAAGCAATGGTGGGCATAAATGAGGAAGAAATTGATATCATAATGGCAAACCGGGGAATATAATCATACTCTATGAATCCCATGCCCCTGAAAGGAGCATGGGATTATTGCGTTCTCCGCTATTTTTAATGCTCTAATATGAATTGAAGAAGTAGTATCAAGATTATTCCGGGAACCCCCAGAAACCCAACTATTAAGGCGGTTATGGGGTTTATAGCCACCCTTACATTGATCAGGCCCCCCACTAGATTCAAAACCCACAGGATAATGCCTCCCAAAATCCCATTATAAATGAATTTCAGGAGTTTTTTTAGCGGGACCAAGAGCAGCCATCCCACCAAATATAGGAGTACCAAACCTGCAGCATAGCCAATAACAACGCCAAAGGGAATTCCCAAATCCATATCCCAGACCCCATTTCACAAATTGGTTCACTAAATGTATATGGATAAGCATTCCCTTTTATGACGCCTAATTTACTGAAAAATACAGGATGGTCCTTCATACCGAAGGACCATTTAGCTTGCCGTTTAATTGAATCTCTTACTTGGCTCTTCTTGAATAATCCATTTGTTTTCAAAGCCCAATTTACGTGCCTGCTTAATTAGATACATATACTTGAGCTTGGCAGCCTCCATCTGGTAGATGGCGTAATCAACCAGGTCGGGATCGCTTACCAGTTCAAAATAATTTTGGGCTTGCAACCATTCGCTTCGGGCCTGGGTCAATATAGCCAGGAATTCAGCCCGCTCCCTGGAATCCTCCCTCATAGCAAAACCTCCCCTTATACCGGAATTACTTCCATTCCTTTATCGTCTAGTTACTATTGTTGCCATTATTGTGCATTCTAAACCGCAATTTCATAGACGGTAATGGAGTATTAGGGGAGGTTCAGTATCTCTATGTAGTTTGCCTTTGAAGTCGGTTATTGATTTTATGACTCCTTGGTTAAATTAATGGTTACTATCTGATTATCAAAGATCATGGAATCTTCATCAATTGTAACATCAAATAGTATGGGTGCATCCTCATCATCATCGTCACCAATTTGTATTTTATCCTTTTCAATCCACTCATAATTTATGCTGTTCATCATTATATTGACCTTTTCCTTGTTTATAAATTCTATTATGCTATCAGGTTCAAACACTACGTTGATTAACATTTTCTGAAGTCCCGTAAACATATCATCGCTGGTTTTCTTAAACTCCAGGTCATCTACCTTCCACTTTCCAAGGATCTTTTTCGAATAACTACCGGATGAACACCCTGTAAAAACTGAAACTAATAATGTCAAAATAATGAATAATACAATGGTCTTTTCCCTCAACTTCATTCCATACCCTCCAAAAAATAAGATCACATTCTGCACAATGTAGCATATTATAGCACATTATGGAGAATGTGACCATGATTTCTTTAAAGGGTGATATCTAACTATTTAGCTTCCATACCATATCATTCCATAGTAATTCCTTTTTAAATCCGATTATATCGGTATCCTTATTGATATGGAGAAACTCAACTCCAGCCATTTCAGCAAAGTCCCTCATGTGATCTGCCGTCAGGGCGTAGCTCATTACAGTATGATGGGCCCCTCCTGCCAGAATCCAGGCCTCAGCTGAAGTCCTCAGGTTGGGCATGGGTTCCCACATCACCCTGGCCACGGGAAGCCTGGGCATATCCTTAAGGGGGGCTTTGGCTTTTACATCGTTGACTATCATACGCATACGCCCTCCCATATCTATCAAGGAAACGAGAATGGCGTCCCCTTCCTGTCCTTCAAAGACCATCCGTGCGGGGTTTTCTCGGTTACCTATCCCCAGGGGGTGGACCTCAATGGCCGGCCTTCCGGCGGCAATGGAGGGACAGACCTCCAGCATATGGGCCCCCAGAATAAGTTCATTGCCCTTCTCCAGATGATATGTATAGTCCTCCATAAAGGTGGTGCCTCCGGCCAATCCCGTAGCCATTACCTTCATAACCCTGGTCAGGGCAGAGGTCTTCCAATCCCCTTCACCACCAAAGCCGTAGCCCTTGGCCATTAATCTTTGAACGGCCAGTCCGGGCAGTTGTTTAAGGCCGTGTAAATCCTCGAAAGTAGTGGTAAAGGCTCCAAATTCCCCTTCCTGGAGGAACTTTATCATACCCAGCTCAATCCTGGCCTGATAGCTAATGGAATCCCTGTCAGAGGTATTTATATCATACAGACTAGCGTATTCTTCTATCAGGGCTGCTACATCATTATCTGAAACTCCGTCTATATATTCTACCAGATCCCCTACCGGATGATAGTTGACTGACCAACCCAGTTTGATTTGAGCTTCAACCTTGTCTCCCTCCGTAACGGCTACTTCCCGCATATTGTCACCAAAGCGGGCAAGTTTTAGGGAGCGGGATTCGCTAATCCCTATGGCGGATCTCATCCAGCCTCCTATGGATTCATGAACCTCCTCATCCTCCCAGTGTCCCACGACTACCTTTCTGGGTATCCTCAACCTTGCACCGATAAATCCATGCTCCCTGTCCCCATGGGCTGATTGGTTCAGATTCATAAAATCCATATCGATCTCATCCCAGGGAATCTCCCTGTTAAATTGGGTGTTTAGATGTAAGAGTGGCTTGTTCAGTATGGAAAGCCCTGCAATCCACATCTTTGAAGGTGAGAATGTATGCATCCAGGTGATAACACCTGCACAGTTTTTATGGAAGTTGGCTTCCTCCATAACCCTGGTAACCTGGGAAGGAGTGGTCACTATGCCCTTAAAGACCACCTTGCCACTAATGGCTTCAGACTTATCCAAAGCCTGGGCGATAATTTGGGAATGCTCCTTAACCTGTATCAGGGTCTCTTCCCCATAGAGGTGCTGGCTTCCCGTCACAAACCAAAACTCGTATTGCTTTAAATCTGCCATCATACGTCCCTCCTTGAAATTATTATTTAATTCCTTCATATCCCTATTCTACAATATCAAGGGCCAGCTCTATCATCTGGGTAAAAGTGGTCTGTCTCTCTTCACTGGTACATGCCTCACCTGTAAAGGGCAGGTCCGATATGGTGCAGATGCATAGGGCATTTTTACCCGCTCTTGCTGCATTCATGTAGAGGGCTGCAGCTTCCATCTCAACGGCCAAAACCCCCATATTCTTCCACTTACCGAGACTTTCAGAGTCATCATAGAAGGTATCCGAAGTAAAGATATTACCCACCTTTATGTTAAGGTTCTTTTCTCTTGCCATATTCACCGCCCTCTCCAGCAGGGAATAGCTGGCTGTTGGTGCAAAGATACCGGGCAGATCATATTGGTGTGCATAATTGGAATTGGTACATGCCCCCATGGCTATCACAATATCCCGAATCCTTACATCATCCCTTATCCCTCCTGCCGATCCGACCCTGATGATGTTTTCCACTCCATAGAAGTTATAAAGTTCATAGGTATAGATTCCCACTGAAGGCATACCCATACCGTGACCCATGGTAGAAACCCTTATCCCCTTATAATATCCAGTATATCCCAACATACCCCTGACGTCGTTAAAGCATTTGGCATCATCCAAATAGTTTTCCGCAATGAATTTGGCTCTTAGGGGGTCTCCCGGCATTATAACGGTGGTAGCTATTTCCCCCATCTTTGCCCGATTATGAGGTGTCGGTACTGACACGGCAATTCTCCTTTCTATCAAATGGCATTTTTTGAGTTTTCTAAAGAACAGGGCGGCTAAAAAGCCGCCCCACACATTACGTCCTTTATAATAAAACCTCAAGACTGACGGTTTTTGTCCTTTTTATTATCCCCTATATTTATTTATTCTACCATAGGGGCTAACACAGTCCATTACAGTGCCAGCCTGTAGATCTTTTCAATATCCTCATTATACAAGGGAACAAAACTGCCCATATGCTCCCCTTCCTTCAATCCAATGTTTTTCACCATAAAGGGAATGTCCTCTTCCTTGGCACCTAACTCTCTAAAGTTGAGAGGCAGGCCGAGGGAACCCCAGAACTCCTCCAGCCTCTTAATTCCTTCCAGAGCTGTGTTCTCAGGATTGTCATAGTCCATATGGCATCCCCAAACCCGAACCGCTATTTGGGCAAAGCGGTTAACATCGTGTTTCATAACGTATTTCATCCAGGCGGGGAACATTACAGCCAAACCCGCTCCGTGGGCTACGTCATAGAGGGCGGAAAGTTCGTGCTCCATACCATGGCTGCTCCAATCCTGCTCACGTCCAACCCCGCATAGATTGTTATGGGCTACCATACCGGCCCACATTATGTTAGCCCTAGCACCATAATCCTCGGGATTCTTTATGGCCTTGGGTGATTCCTTTATCATGGTCAGCAGTACGGCCTCGCACAGCCTATCGGTTACCTCAACGTCCTTGGTATTGGTAAAATAGCGTTCAAAGACATGAGCCATTATATCGGCAACACCGTTGGCAGTTTGTTCAGGAGGAAGAGTAAAGGTTAACTCCGGATTCAAGATAGAAAATACAGGACGGATTGCGTCTCCGGATGCCCCCCTCTTGAGCATTCCATCTTCATGGGTAATAACGGAGCTGGAAGATCCTTCACTGCCCGCAGCAGCCAGGGTCAGAATTGTACCCACAGGTAGGGCCTCTGTAATGACCATATCCTTTGAGTAAAAATCCCAAAAGTCCCCATCATAGGGTACACCGGCAGCGATGGCCTTGGCAGAGTCGATGGCACTACCTCCGCCAACAGCTAAAATGAAATCAACGCCTTCCTTGCGACAAAGATCAATACCTTCATATACTAAACCGCTTCTGGGATTTGGCATTGCGCCACCTAGCTCGATGTAGGGTATGTCGGAAGCTTCCAATGAGGCTTTAACCCTGTCCAGAAGACCTGATCTCTTTACAGAGCCACCGCCGTAATGAATAAGAACCTTGGTTCCCCCAAAGCGGGTTACATAATGCGCTGCCTCATTTTCGGTACCCCGACCGAAGACAAAGTATGTAGGACTATAAAATGTAAAATTATCCATGCAACACCCTCCTATATAGATACTTCATTGGTAGTTATAATCTAATTATACACTATTATTGAGGAATTGACACGCTCAAAGTAATAATAAAGGGCATATCCACTCCCGGGAATACGCCCCTTTTTCTTTTCGAATTGTTTGTTTGCAGAGTATTGGTATCATCAAATAAAATGCGATATAAGCTGTAAAAATACAGATTTGCGCGATATGTCAGGCCATTAACTTACTGCTTAACAGGGGTAATGGCTAATCCTACATGTCTAAAAATCTCTTACCCTTGTCAGTGATAGTCAAGGTGGTAATAGGCCTTCCTCCTGTCACAGGCCCCATGCACCCGTTCTTAAAGCTTGGACAGGAACTGCATTTGCTTATTGCAATATTCTCCTCTTTTATATAGCCCATCTTCTCCAATTTGGACAGGATATGGTTTACAACCTCCTGGCTGGTATCAAGCCTTCTGGCCAGGTATTCCCTGGAGTAGACATTCATGGCGTTAACTTCCCTCAAGGTGTTGAACAGTATGCTCATCCTACATTCCCCCTAACATTATGCGAGTCCAAACAACCTGCCAACCTGATAAACCACGACCGCTCCGGTCCAACCGATCAGGAAGGTATAGGCAGCCGAAAACCAGGCCCAGCCCTTGGAATTGGTTTCCTTGTAGATAGTCGCAATGGTCGCAGCACAAGGGGTATACAAGAGGCTCATTATGAGGAAGGCGTATGCACTTAAGGGGGTAAATACTCCTTGGATGGAGGTTATGAGTCTGGCACCCTCTTCTACCCCTGCATAGACCATACCCAAGGTTCCTACCACAGCCT
>JAAYRX010000140.1 GCA_012518535.1 Clostridiales bacterium
AAAGAATTAGTATTTGGTTAACAATACCATGCTAATAAGGCCTTGATTACATATAGGAGTAGTCTACCTTATTTCATTGGTATAATATACCATTGCATTGTGCAAGATAATCTAGCACAATAGGTTAGGATATTATTTTAACATCTCCATCTGATGATAGAATAGTAAAATCCTTAATAGGTAGATATACAGAGGCTATGGAAAAGAAAATGAAGTTGTTTTTCTTCCATAGCCTCTATAAAAGAGTCGTATGGGAATGTAAATTCCTATTATTAAGCATCTCCAGAGTTTAGAGATATAATGTATAAACTTCTCTTATTAACTATCCTGTTCTCTAATTTCAACCCTGCGGATTTTACCGCTGATGGTCTTTGGGAGCTCGTCCACGAAATCGATAATCCGTGGATACTTGTAGGGCGCGGTTACTCTCTTTACATGATCCTGAAGCTCTTTTTTAAGATCATCACCTGCTTTATATCCCTTGGCCAGGACTACGGTTGCCTTTACCACTTGGCCCCGGATCTCATCGGGGACCGCAGTGATGGCACATTCCAACACGGCAGGGTGTTCAATAAGGGCGCTTTCTACCTCGAAGGGCCCAATCTTGTATCCGGAGCTCTTGATTACATCATCAGCTCTACCTACAAACCAATAATAGCCGTCCTCATCCCGCCAAGCCATATCGCCGGTATAGTAGATATCGTCCTTCCATACCTCGCGGGTTTTTTCTTCGTCCCTGTAGTAGCCATCGAACATCCCAACGGGCTTTCGCTTGTCTGTTCGAATGATGATTTGACCTTCCTCACCTATGCCGCAGGAGTTGCCCTCCTCATCTATGATATCTACATCGTATCCAGGAGCAGGCATTCCCATGGAACCGGGCTTGGGCTTCATCCAGGGGAAGGTAGCAACGGTGATGGTCAGTTCAGTTTGGCCATATCCTTCCATTAGCTTAATGCCGGTGGCGTTGTAGAACTGGTGGTATACCTCGGGATTAAGGGGTTCGCCGGCCACGACACAATACTTTAAGGAATCCAAATTGTATTTGGAGATGTCCTCTTGTATGAGAAATCTATATATGGTAGGCGGGGCACAAAAGGTAGTTATCTGGAACTTTTCTATGGTTTCCAACATCCTTTGGGGATTGAATCGTTCATAATCATATACGAATATGGCACTACCGCTGATCCATTGGCCATAGATCTTACCCCACATGGCCTTGGCCCACCCTGTATCGGCAATAGTTAAGTGAAGGCCGCCATCTATAACATTTTGCCAATACTTGGCAGTTAAGATGTGTCCCAGTGGATAGGTGAAATTGTGCTGTACCATCTTGGGATAGCCGGTGGTTCCGGATGTAAAGTATAATAAGGAGATGTCATCGTTAGAGGTTCCTGATTCTCCTACAGGCCTATGGAATACGTCGCAGGCGCTTTCCAGCCCGGAGTCAAAGTCCAGCCAACCTTCACGGGAGCCACCCACCAGTACCTTGGTCTCCAAGGAAGGAGACTCCTCTTCGGATGCCTCAATATGGTTTATTACCTGGTCCTCATTTACGGATACAATCATCTTTATATCGGCTGCGTTGTTTCTGTATATAATATCATTGCTGGTCAAAAGATGGGTGGCAGGAATACAGATAGCTCCAAGCCTGTGTAAGGCCAGCAGGCAGAACCAGAATTCATATCTTCGTTTGAGAATGAGCATAACGGGATCTCCCTTTTTTATGCCTGCGTTCTTAAAGAAATTGGCAGCTTTATTGCTGTAATATTTAAGATCTTCAAAATTAAAGATCTTTGTCTCCCCATTATCGTCATACCACACTATGGCGGTTTTATCCGGTTTTATCTGAGCCAGGTGATCCACCACGTCATAGGCAAAATTAAAGTTATCTGGTACCTTCACATTAAAATTATCCCAAAAATCCTGGTATGAATTGAATTCATTACTTACAAAATCCTTTAGCATGGACATAGGTCCTCCTTTACATGATGATTGCAAGAAATTTAGCTGGTTTGTTGTTCAAAGCTTTCATGCCATGTTTGCTGTTGGAATCATAGAAAACGCAATCGCCTTCTTCCAGTATTAATTCATGGCCGTCTATGCTGATCATGAGCGTACCTTCCAGTACATAGTTGAACTCCTGACCCAGGTGAGAATTCTGGGCAATGGGGGCATCCGTTGGATCGGGTTCCACAGTAACCAAAAAAGGTTCTGCCTTCTTATGGACAAAATTATAGGCGAGACTTTGATAGGCATATTCCTTACGCCTGTTTACCTTAATACCCTCTCCCTTTCGAACCAGAGAATACAATCTCAGTTTAGGCTCGTCACCCGTCAATATGGCCGTTAATTCAACATTAAAAAGGTTTGCAATCCCGTAAAGGATACTAACGGGAATATCGGTTAATCCTTCTTCGTATTGTCGATAGGTATCGATATCAAGGTTTAACTTCGCGGCCAACTCCTCTTGGCTTAGCTCATGTATTTCTCTCAATTCCCTTATCCGCATGGCGATCTGTTTTATCTGTTCTGACATCTAAATTCCCCCTCAGATTAATGGTTTTGATTGATATTATATAAAAAAAACAGCCGATCAACTGGTTGCTTATATGATTGTTTATCCCATCCAAGGTCTAATGTTAACAGTATATAGAAGTGGCAGGTAAAAATCAAGGCATTAAATATGAGCCCTGTCCTGAAGGACGGGGCTCATTGTAAATGAAATATTTATAGGTATACTACGTTTTTAACCTTTATTTTCATTCTTGTATGAATCGAAGATTCTGATAAGTAGTTCATCTATTTCGTACTGGAGATTGCTTATCTGCTCCTGAAGTCCTCCCTCAACCCTCTTTAGTTCTTCGAGGTATTCTTCTCTTTCAGCAAGGGCGGCTTCAAGAAGGCTTACACTTATTCTTTTCATAATGACCGTCCCCCTTTTATTGTTAGCTATTAATACCCTTAATCTAAATAGCTAAACATTAATCCATATATTTTTATGCGTATGGCCATGATTCTATGAGCAGCATAGAATTACAATATCATAGGGAATTAAGGCGATATATTGATTATAATAGGCCTTAGTGATAATATCTATGTAACCTGTCCAAGGGGGAGTATTTGTGAAAAAGAAGAAGTGGACCCTGCTGTATATAGTTTTGAATATATTGATTATTACCCTAATCGGTGTTTTAGACCCCGAAATTAAGGATGTAGGCAGGTTATTCCATGCTGTCAGGATTAACTGGATAGTAGCTGGTGTGGCCTCAATGGTCCTATTTTGGCTAATGGATGGGGTTATTTTGAGCTATGGGGTCAAGGTGATATGCAATACCAAAACCTTTTGGAGCTGTCTTAGAGTTTCCCTTATTGGACAGTACTATAACGCGGTCACTCCCTTTGCAAGCGGCGGTCAGCCTGCCCAGGTATATTATATGAGTAAGCTTGGAGTCCCAGGTGGCTCTGCCAGTTCTATTCTTATAATTAAGTTTTTGATCTATCAGGTGGTGTTATCCGTATATTCTGTAGCAGCTTTTGTGTGGAAGGGTATTGACATATACAATCACAATCCCTGGGTTTTTTGGTTTTCCGTCTTTGGGTTTGTCATCAACGCGGGAGCGGTTTTTCTGTTGCTTGGGCTATCCTTTAACAAAGGCTTTGTGGAAAAATTGGTTTTCAAGACCATCGATATACTGGGAATTATTCGGCTTATAAAGGATCCCGATGCGATCAAGACTAAGCTTATGTCCCATGTAGATGATTTTCACAGGGGTATTAGGCTTATGCAGGGAAATGTGAAGGCTATGTTAATCATGTGCCTGATGACGGGGATTCAATTAATTTCCTTTCTAAGCATTACCTTCTTTATATACAGATCCTTGGGATTGCAGGGGGAAAGATGGGTTAATATGGTTACTGTCCAATCGCTTCTTTATCTGGCGGTATCCTTTGTGCCGACTCCAGGTTCGATGGGAGCATCGGAAACGGGGTATATTGCCTTTTTTAAGTTATTCTTTCCGGGCAATATGATCTTCGTATCCATGTTAATTTGGAGGACTATAACCTACTACTTAAATATTATAGTAGGGATTATAATTATATTGTTCGACGGAGTCAGGCAAATTATTTCCCATGATTTTCCCAATTAGTTAATGGATCTGTTCCTTTTTAAAAAATAAGACTAGCATATACTATAAATACATGCGTTTTGTGACAGGCCTCAAATGGTATATATATTTACTCAAGATCAAAACTTGATCTTTTTCTTTAGGAGGCGATGATAATAGATGCTTTGCTAGTAGTTTTTGGAGGGACGGGTGATCTGGCTCATAGAAAGCTTTATCCTGCTGTCTACAATTTATATCTTTCGGGGTTATTACCGGAAAACTTTGCTCTGGTAGCTGTGGGCAGGAGGGATAAGTCTATCCAGGATTTTCGCTCCCAGGTCATGGAATCCATAAGAGAATACTCAAGAAACAAGGTCGAGGACATAGATAAACTGGAGAAGATCCTCGCCCGGTTTTATTACTATAAAAAGGACTTCTACGATTCCCAGGGGTATGAAAGACTGGGCGAGTTTTTAAAGGACTTGGACGACAGCTACAAGACCCGGGGTAACAGGGTCTTTTATCTAGCTGTCGCACCCGAACATTTCGGTCCCATAGTTGAAAGAATCCATTCTGCCGGTCTGGCGCCTAATGGAAAAGAATCCTGGCAGAGGATTGTTATAGAAAAACCCTTTGGCAAGGATCTGGAATCGGCTGCCAGGCTCAACGAGGATATCACAAGGGTTTTCAGTGAAGACCACATATACAGGATTGACCATTATCTGGGCAAGGAGATGCTCCAAAATATTATGGTAATCCGCTTTGCCAATACCCTTTTTGAGCCCCTATGGAACAATAAGCATATAGATCATATACAGATAACATCCTGTGAAACCATAGGTATAGAAAACAGGGGCGGGTACTATGAGGGTTCCGGGGCATTAAGGGATATGATGCAGAACCACATGCTGCAACTACTCATGTTAACTGCTATGGAGCCACCGGTTAACCTGGATACAGAATCCATTCGGGACGAAAAGGTCAAAGTCTTAAAGGCTCTATCAGCTATGGCACCGGAGGAAGTAGCCAGAAACGTTGTCAGAGGTCAGTATGGTGAAGGCGTGGATCCAGACAGCGGAGATAGGGCAATAGGGTATCGCCAGGAGGATAGGGTTTCCCGGGATTCTGATACGGAAACCTATGTGAGCATGAAGTTAATGGTAAACAATATTCGTTGGGCCGGGGTACCTTTTTATTTAAGGACCGGGAAAAGGCTTCCCTGTAAGACAACGGAGATAGCCATAGAGTTTTCTAAACCGCCGGAGGTATTGTATTTCAAAGAATTTCAAAATCTTCAATCCAACCTGCTGGTGATAAAGATACAACCCAGAGAGGGTGCCTTTCTTCAGTTCAATGCAAAAAAGCCGGGGGCACGCAGTGAGATTATTCCGGTGGCAATGGATTTTTGCCAGAATTGTACCGTTGATGCGGTATCGGCAGACGCGTATGAAAGACTTCTCTATGATGTCTTAAGGGGAGATTCTACCCTTTTTACAAGGTGGGATGAAGTTGAACACTCCTGGAGATTTATCGATAGCATAGCAGAAGCCTGGGATAAAGTTTCGCCGAGTTTCCCCAATTACAGTGCGGGGAGCTGGGGCCCGGATGAGGCAAGAGTACTGATAGAAAGAGACGGAAGAATATGGAGGGATGTCTGTGACTATTATTGATATATCGATGCCAATCCAAACGAGTATGCCGGTATATAAAAATAGGGATGAAAAGCGACCAATAATTCAAGTTGTGCGGGACTTTGTCAGCGGAAGTGTTTATGAGAGCAGGCTGTCTATAGATATGCATACAGGGACTCATATTGATGCCCCGCTTCATATGATTGAAGACGGGGGTGACCTTGCCGTCTATCCCAAAGAACGTTGGGTGTCGCCCTGTACGGTATTGGATTTTACCCATGTAAAGGATGGTATCACCGAAAAGGATCTGATGCAAAGGGATATATTATCCGGGGAGTTCCTACTCCTTAAGACCCAGAATTCTTTTTATGAAGGTTTTAATCCGGATTTTGTATACCTGGAAAGGACCGGAGCAGAGTATTTGCTGGAAACAGGTATCATAGGTGTAGGTATAGACAGTCTGGGTATAGAACGCAGCCAACCCGGTCATGAAACCCATAAGACTCTTTTGAGAGAGAGGATAATGATCCTTGAGGGTTTACGGTTAAAAGAGGTTACAGAGGGCAGATATATTCTGATCGCAGCGCCCCTTAATATTCCTGGGGTAGAGGCATCACCGGTGAGAGCATTTTTAATTGATAGGGGATTCTTTAATCTATGAGAGTACTGTTAACTACTCTAAACTCTAAATTTATTCACAGCAATCTGGCTGTGAGATACTTAAAAGCCAGCTTAAAGGACCTGCCCTTAACCCTTATTATGGATGAATTTACCATAAATGATCATCTTGAGAGGGTTGTTGGTGATATATATAGGCATAAACCGGATATTATTGCCCTATCCTGTTATATATGGAACATCAGAGAAACCTTGATAGTAGTAGAGTCTATAAAGAAGGTAATCCCGGATTCAATAGTTGTTTTAGGTGGACCGGAGGTATCCTATGGCAGCGATTCCCTGTTGGAGGAGAACCCGGAAGTCGATATTATAGTAAGGGGGGAGGGAGAGATAACATTTCCCCTCCTTATTGAACATCTCATAAACAATGAGCCCTTGGATGATGTGGAGGGTATAAGCTATAGAAAGGCGGGTAGCATAGTAGAGAACAGGGACAGGGCACCATTAAGGGATTTAGATGCTTTAACCTTTCCCTACGAGGAAGGTTTTGAGGATCTTGATAATAGGATAGTCTATTATGAAACCACCAGGGGTTGTCCCTTTCAATGCCAATACTGTCTCTCCTCTATAAACCCGGGGGTTAGATATCTTCCCCTGGATAGGGTAAAGAAGGATATCAAGACCTTTATAGATGCCGGAATCCCACAGGTCAAGCTGGTGGATAGAACCTTTAACTGTAATCCCAAAAGAGCCAGGGACATCTTTAGGATGATAATGGAGATAGGGGGTAACACGAACTTTCATTTTGAAATGTGTGGCGACCTTCTGGACGATGAAACCCTTGACCTTTTAAAGGATGCGCCGCCTGGCTTATTTCAGTTTGAGATTGGGGTCCAGTCCACCCGAGTAGAAACCTTAGAGGCCATAAGAAGAAAGACGGACTTTGATAAGCTTTCGGAAAGGGTTAAGATACTCAGAGGGTTTAGGAATATCCACCTCCACCTGGATTTAATAGCTGGTTTGCCCGGAGAGAATTATTTGTCCTTTCAGAGATCCTTTAATGATGTGTATAGGCTTAAGCCCGATAGACTTCAACTGGGATTTCTAAAGCTCCTGAAGGGATCCGGGATAAGAAAGGATGCTGAAACCTGGGAATACAAATACTTGTCCCAACCGCCCTATGAGGTATTGGAAAATCGGGATATCTCCTACAGGGAGATGCTTATGTTAAAGGATGTAGAAGATTTGGTGGAACGGTATTATAACACCCATCGGTACACAAACAGCCTTGGGTATTTGGAACAGCTTTTTGGGGGAGACTATTTTGCCCTATATGAAGACTTTGCCGGGTATTGGAGAAAAAAGGGGTATGCCGGATTATCCCATAGCCTTATACGTCATTACGAGATCCTAATTGATTATGGGCTTAGTATAGATGGCATAGATGGAGAGTACTTCAAGGATTTGATAAGACTGGATTATGCTGCACAGGGGAAACCTTCCAGATATCCCAAAGGGATAGACCTGGTACTTGGAGAAGAAGATAAGCAATGGGTCCGTAGCTTTTTCAATAATCGGGACAATATAATGAGACATCTTCCACATTTGGAACAATACACCCCCAGTCAGATTTCCCGAATGGCCCATATAGAGTTCTTTGATTATGAAGTTATGGGAAATAAGGATACTGATAAAATTAGAAAAACTCCAATGGCTATACTCTTTGATTACAACATGCCAAACAAGCTTTTTAAGAAGAGCAAATTGATTAGACTATACTAACCTTTACACTACCGTCAATCCCAGCACTTATTCCATGGGCAGACAGGCATGTCTGCCCATAATTAATTCATGTGCGAATTTTCTCTTATAGATTATTGACGAACAATACTGAAATCTGTTTTTCCCATGGACGGATATAAAACCCGGTATTATCTCGGATAATTTTGTTGGATCTATAATAGAATTTATAAAAAAGCAATGTATTAATATGGTAAGAGTAGTATAATATCTATGGACAGTTGTAGCTATTAACAAACTGGGTATTGAAAGGGTGGAACAAGTGAGAAAGTATTTGATTATCGTTATTGTTGGGATTATTCTGTCTGCGGTAGGTTATGGGGCTTATAGCTACTACCAGATTACCAACCCCAAAACATTGTTTGAGAATCCACCTGAGAAGGTGAATGCCCCAAAAACTACCAACAAAGAGGAAGAGGAACCGGTCAGTGCAGAGATAGACCCATTGTTGGAAGATCCCTTTCAATTTAGCGATAAGGTAAATTTTCTTTTTCTCGGGTTAGATGCCAGTGTAGAGCGCTATGAAACCATGGGCTCCTTTCGTACCGATACCATAATGCTTATATCTGTGGACTTTGATGAGAGCAAAGTAGACATCATATCAATACCCAGGGACAGCTATGTAAAAATACCGGGACGGGAAAAGCGGGAAAAGATCAACGCTGCCTTTGCACGAGGGGGCGGGTTTAAAGGCAAAGGTTTTGATAAGACCATAGAAACGGTCAGCCACTTTCTTGGCGGGATCCCCATCCAGTATTACATTGGAGTCGATATGAACGTAGTTAAGGACGTAGTAGATATAATGGGTGGAGTGGGCTATGAAGTGGATTTAAGGGTGAGAATAGGCGATAGGGTTTTAGAGAAGGGTTTTCAGCATTTAAATGGCCAGCAGGTCCTGGATTATGCCAGAACCCGTAATACGGCTAAAGGTGATATAGATAGGGTTGATCGCCAACAAAGAATTGTCCTGGCCATTTTTAATGAGTTGAAATCAACAAAACAACTTCTAAAGTTACCCCAGTATTACACGACTGTAATGGAAAGGGTCCACACCAATATGGATATTAAACAGATTGCCGGGCTGGCCCTTTTTGCCGTTAACTTGGAGTTGGAGGATATCCATCGTCATACCATTCCCGGGGACTTCCTAAATATGGATAAGATCAGCTATTGGGGGATTCATGAAAGACGAAAAAAGGAATTGATAAAGGAAATTTTTGGGGTTGACATTGAGATTGATCCCAAAAATGATATCCATTATATAAAGAAGGAGCTTGTAGAAAAAGAGAAGGCATTTATGGGGGTTGTGACCCAGGGCAAAGAGATCGTCGAAAAAGCGAATATGCTCATTGAAGAATATGAAAGATTAATCAGGGAAGATGAAATCAATAGGATAAAAACTTATATCTCCCAGTTTGACCATGAGGTAGAAAGCGGAGAAATTGATGCTCTGAAAAAAGTGGTTTCTAATTTTAAAGGGTATATTTCAAAGCTGCAATCCACCTTAAGACAGCTGGATGATGCTGTTAAAAAAGCCGAAATCCTGTTGGCTGAAACGGCAGTTAAGATCAAGGAGTATCGGGACTTTCTGACGAAAGAAGAAAAGGATACCTTGAACAGGAGTATGGACGATTTAAGGAAGGCGCTGAATTCCAGGGAAACCAAGACCATAAATGAATCAACCAACCAGTTGAATGAGTATAGCGCCGGAGTATTCAAGGAATGCCAAAACAGGAAAGAAGCCAAAGAAAAGAAAGATAAGGAAGAGAAGGAAAAAGAGGCGGCAGAGAGGGAAAAGGCTATAAAGGATGCCAAATCTCTACTGGGGAATACCGAGAATAAGATGTCAGAGTATGAAGATTATCTGGAAGATAACGAGAAGGATGGGCTAAATAAAAGGTTGGCTAAACTCAAAAAGATTCTGGATTCAAAAGATAGTGATACAAAAACAATAAATAGCGCAGCACAGGATTTAAAGGAATATGGAGTTAAAGTCTTTAGTGAATGCCAACAGCGGAAAGAAGATACTGAAAAAGAGGAT
>JAAYRX010000141.1 GCA_012518535.1 Clostridiales bacterium
GGCAATCTCATACATCCAACTCCAAATGTAGATACATCAAAACCAAGATCTCCAAACTTACGATACTTCATAAAATACCTCCCTGATTGTTAAAGATACCATGAAATTGTAACTCTCCCATAATTGGGGCTATAAGTACTCATACATATATATTATACCAGAGAAAGACTCTGATTAAAAGGGGGCTTGTTTCATTGAATTGTTTGAGGGTATAATATCCAGGTGACTACCGGAAAATGACAGGAGGAGATTCAATGAAAAGAATACTGGTGACTATGCCCTTGACTGGCCGGGGGATGGACGCCCTCAAGGGCCGTTTTCATGTAGCCCACCCGGACAAGGGCAGGTATTCCAGGGATGAGCTTCTAAGAATCATCCATGAGTTTGATGGAATACTGGCCGCTGGCATTGGAATGGATGCAGAGCTGATAAGGGCCGCTAAAAACCTGAAGATCATCAGCGTATATGGGGCGGGCTATGACAGTATTGATGTGGATGAGGCCGGCAGGCATAAGATCCTGGTGGCCAATGCGCCGGAATCCGTTGCGGAGCCCACTGCTGAGCTGGCCTTTGGACTCATGCTGGCCACTGCCAGAAACATAGCCGCCAGAGACAGATGGCTGAGGGACAACCCAGGTTCAAGATGGGGTATGATGATGAATGAAGGGCAAAGTCTGTACGGCAAGACCTTGGGTATCGTAGGGCTGGGCCGTATCGGTAAGGCTGTTGCCCGAAGGGGTCTGGCATCCGGAATGGAGGTATTCTATTTCAATAGGAACCGGCTGGACAGGGAAGAGGAAAGGCAACTGGGTGTGGCCTACCTTCCCCTGGATCAACTGCTGGAGGTGTCGGATGTCGTATCCCTGCACACGCCCCTTACACCGGAGACCCGTCATCTGATAGGGGAGAACCAGCTGGCCAGGATGAAAAAATCCGCCTACCTCATAAATACCGCCAGGGGTGAGGTAGTTGATGAAAAAGCCCTGATCCGGCATTTGAAACAGGGCAACTTGGCCGGTGCAGGGCTGGATGTCTTTGAAAATGAACCCCATATTCCACAGGAGCTCCTGGAAATGGATAATGTGGTGATGACCCCTCACATTGGTACCGCCACCCATGGGGTCAGGTTGGAGATGACCAGGGAGGCCTGCCAAAACATCATAGACTTTTTCAACGGGAAGATGCCGGCGTCCACCATCAATCTCCAGGTGTTTGAATCCCTATATCATAAATAGGTTCTTTGACGGAAACTGGGGGTCGGAAGTTACATTGACCCTCAGTTTTCGAAGGGCCTTTTCATTGGTGGGGGACTGGATATGGGTAAAATGAATCTCGCAGCCCGCCAGATCCTTCAGGCAGTCCAGGGCTAGCTGGGCTGTGGGATTGGTGGTAGCACTGATCCCAAGAGCTATCAGGGTTTCCTCCAGGTTCAGGGCCTTGGGCCTATCCCCGAGGATATTCCCCTTCAGCTGCTGTATGGACTCGATGACGTTAGGCGACAGGAGGTGGATGTTATCCGGTATCCCTGCCACGGTCTTGATGGCATTTAAGATCAGGCTGGATGCAGCATCCATAAGACAGGAGTTCTTACCCGTTACTATGGTTCCGTCCTCCAATTCTATGGCGGCGGCACTTAAGTTTTCGTATGTATCGTCCATGGCATCTGATCGCCTTTCGGAGACAACCTCTCTGGCCGGGAGGACTACCTTCCTATCCTCCGGGTTGAGCCCTAAGTTCTTCATCAACAGCTCCGATCGGGTCAGGGTATCCTGATCGATGGATCCTTTAATGTACTCAACATTGTACCAAAAATACCGTCTGATTATTTCCTGTTTGGATGCCTCCCGGACAATATCGTCCCGAATTATGCCATAGCTGGCCTTATTAACCCCCATATCCGTAGGCGACTTGTACAGGGAAGCTCCCGAAGTAATCTTGTTCAAAATCCGTTTGATCACCGGAAAGATCTCAACATCCCTGTTATAGTTTATGGTCATCTCCCCATATGACTCCAAATGATAGGGATCTATCATGTTGAAGTCCCGGATGTCGGCCGTTGCGGCCTCGTAGGCGATATTTACCGGATGTTTGAGTGGAAGATTCCATATGGGGAAGGTTTCAAACTTGGCATATCCCGACTCCAAACCCATCTTAAAGTCATGGTACAGCTGGGAAAGACAGGTAGCCAGCTTGCCACTGGCCGGTCCCGGTGCGGTGACGATAACCAGCTTGTTTTTTGTTTCAATATATGAATTGGCACCATAGCCCTCATCGCTGACTATGGTGTCTATATCCGCAGGATAACCCTTGGTGAAGCCGTGGGTGTAGGTTCTGATTCCCTGCCGCTCCAGCTTATTTTTAAAATGAACAGCCGAGGGCTGGTTGTCAAATAGGGTAATAACCACCCCTGCTACGTCCAGGTTCCATTCCCTGAAATCGTCTATCAGCTTTAAGACATTCATGTCATAGGTTATTCCAAAATCTGCCCGGATCTTCTTGCGTTCGATATCCCCGGCGGCAACGCACAGGATGATATCGGCCTTATCCTTTAGCTTTCGAAGGAGCTTTATCTTTATATTTGGATCAAATCCCGGCAGCACCCTTGAGGCGTGGTAATCAAAAAAAAGCTTGCCCCCAAACTCCAGGTAGAGCTTATCCTTAAAAAGATTAACCCTTTCCAATATGGCTGCCGCTTGTTTGTCCAGATATTTCTCATTGTCAAATCCAATCTTGGTCATACAGTTGTTCCCCCTGGTCCAATCTCTAAATTTGCTAAAAATCTACCGTACTATAATACCAGACGGCAGGCTATATATACAATACCAATTTATTAGTAGAAATTAACACAGTAAATGGAGGATGTCCATTTACAAAAAGGACATTCCATCGGTGATGGATATTCCTGACAGATCTGAATATAGAATAGCCATCATGCGAATAATGGAAAAAGATTCAAAAAAAGCAAACTCAGATCTTTGAAACTTCGACAAATCTATAAATTTGTATTAATGTAATACAATAAGCCCCATGGGTAAAATAAAAGATATCCCCATGGATATAGCCTGATTGCAGTATAGAGACATATTTGATATCATACTAATTATATGTCCAGCCAATAATAAAAGCAAATATTAAATAAGCTATAAGGAATGATAGTATGAAGATAGAAACCTTTGATGTCATGATTGAAATACCCAAGGGTAGCAGGAATAAATACGAATACGATCCGGTTAAGGGAGCCATTCGCTTTGATCGGATGCTCTTTTCCCCGGTGCATTATCCTGCTGACTACGGATTCATACTCAATACCCTGGCCCGGGATGGAGATCCCTTGGATGCCCTGGTGTTGGTATGGGAATCAACCTTCCCCGGCTGCCTCATCGAGACCTTTCCCATAGGCCTGTTTATGATGCGGGACGAAAAGGGCGATGACGAAAAGATCCTGTGCGTTCCCAAGAACGATCCCCTTTGGAATCATATACGGAGCCTGGAGGACGTACCTCCCCATCTCCTCAGGGAAATAGAGCATTTCTTTGCCATATACAAGGATCTGGAACACAAGGAGGTAACCATCGAGGGATGGAGGGATAAGGAAGCGGCTCTGGAGCTGATTAGAGAAACCGAGGCCCGGTTTAAGGAAAAGGGATTAGGAAAACCGGACCGCAAGCGGTTCCGGTTTAATTCCCAGGGCAAGCGTCCCCAACGTTAAACCAACGGCAACGGGGTTTGCAATCCAGGCAGGGTAATGCTTCCAGCTTGTCCATGGCCTTCCTGGTCCAGTCAGGATCTGTTAAATGGCCCCGGCCTATGGCTACAAAATCGGCCAGCCTGTTCTCAATGATAAGGGCAGCCTCTTCGCCGGTTTTGATATTATTCACAACAATAACGGGTATGCTGACGCGCTTATTGATTACTGTTCCACAATAGACGATCCAATTGAAGGGAAAGTTCTTCGGGGTTTCAGGCAGTGGAATATCAGGGTCTGTAATTCCGGCTGATACATGGATTAGATCCACCCCCGCCTCCTCCAACAATTTGGCAATCTTTATACCGTCATCCAGGGTGGGATCGTTACCCCCCATTCGATATCCTATAATGAAGTTTTTATGGCCCAATTCCTTGCGAATGTCATGGATTATATCAAGGGCCAATTTCATGCGTTTAACAAGGTCTCCGCCATACTCATCGGTTCTTTGGTTGGTTAAGCTTGATGAGAACTGGCTAAGTAAGTATCCGTGGGCCCCGTGGAGTTCTATTCCGTCGAAGCCGGCCTTTCTGGCCCTTAGTGCGGCTTGAAGGAAACAGTGCCTGATTTCCTCTATCTCTTCAACGGTCAATTCACAAGCCGTATTACCATCTACCGGAGAGGGTGCCACGGGTCTGTCGGTCACCGATGGGGGGCTCTTTATCCCCGCATGGTGGATCTGAATCATGACCACGGCTCCATACTGGTGACAGGCATCAACTATGGCCTTCAGTCCCGGGATATGTTCATCGGACCATATACCCAGCTGGTCGCTGGACAACCTCCCCTCCGGATGCACACATGCGGCTTCTACTATTATTAATCCAGTACCGCCCTTGGCCCTGGCCATATAATGATCTATATGTTGTTGGGTTACCAGCCCATCATTTCCTGCTCTTCCAAAATAGACCATAGGGGGCATGACCACCCTGTTGCGGATGTTTTTCCCCTTTATGGTTATGGGTAAGAACATACGATTTTTCAAAGTCTAACGCCTCCAATCTTTTACCTCCCAACCTATATTTTATAATGGATATCCTGATATAGCAACAATTGTTTTCTACAAAAAAGGACAGGCAGACTTCAAGGTCGGTTAAACTTCCGACCTTGTATTGGTACATCGGCCCTTATTCTCTAAAGCTTCAGGGGCTGGGGAAGAGGCTGTCCCAGCTGTTGTTCATCCATTGTCTTATGATATTTCGAAGATTGGACGGGAAGGAGTTCTCCCTTACATCGGAAGCCGTGAATATATCCTTTGATATGGTGAAGTTGTCCCCCAGGGTGAGGTCGATGGTTCCTACCCTGGTATTTGCGGCAACGGGTGCCCTAAGATATTCCGGGTGATTCAGGGTTATGGATAGGTCCTGCTGCTCCTGCTCGGTTAAGGGTAGGGAGATGTCATCCTTGATAACCAGTTCCACTTCCTTTGTAAAGCCGTTTTTTACGGGGATGGTGCCCACCCTTTCTTCCCGGGAAAACAGGGGAGTCATCTGGTACTCCCTGAAACCGTAGTCCAGTATGGCTGCGCTGTCCTCAAACCAGGGCTGGCAATTTAACACTACGGCCACCAACTGCATACCGTCCCGCAGGGCTGCCGAAGCAAGACACCTTCTTGCGGCCTTGGTATACCCGGTTTTTATACCGTTGGCCCCCTCATAGTCCCAGAGCAGGGCATTCTTGTTCATGAGGACCCTGTCCCAGGGCTGATCCTGCCAGGGGATCCTGTGGTATTTGGTGGATACGATCTCACGGAAGGTGGAGTTTTTCATGGCATAAGCTGAGATCAGGGCCAGATCATAGGCAGTGGTATAGTGCTGGTCGTGATGAAGGCCGTGGGGATTCATAAAGTTGGTGTTCATGGCCCCTATATCCCTGGCTTTCCCGTTCATCATCCTGGCAAAATCCTCTTCGGATCCGGCTATATGCTCTGCAATGGCGGTTGCGGCATCATTTCCGGATCTTAGCATAAGCCCATAGAGGAGCTGTTCCATGGTTAACTCTTCACCCGCAGCCAGGTAGAGGGAAGAACCCTCTATCCCAGAGGCCTGGGGAGAGATCTTGACAAGATCCGAAGGGTGAGTGTTTTCGATGGCCAGGATTGCGGTCATTATCTTGGTGGTGCTGGCCATGGGCAACTTCTCATGGGGATTCTTTTCATACAAGACCCTGCCCGTTTCCGCTTCCATCAAAACTGCGGCCCTGGCTGAGTTTTCCGGTGAGGCCCCCAGGGATGGTGTCCATATATATAATGAAGACATGACTTGCAACATGATTAGGGCTGTAACGATTCTTCTCATAAACTACCTCCTGAATTATGCTAAATTCTTTGATTCCACTGGATACTTTGAACCATCTGAACAAAGAGCATTGCTCCTGGAGCTTATTCATAAATACGGGAAGGAACCAGCTTGACAGAAACCCCAGGTTTGCATAAGGATATTATTTGTCTATGGAAGAAAATCATTCAAAAAAGGAAAGGACCCATCCATTGCTGATATTGCTAATGGATGGGTCCTTTCCTATGGAATAAGCCTTAGTTTTCTCCAAATCGATGTCGGAAGAGAAAAGTTTCAAAAAACACATTATCATTAACCTTTGCTACAATAAGTTATAATGATTTTTTTGAAACTTCAACTATAGAAGCCACTCTTATGATGTAAGGAGCGATCAATAGTCATTACCGGCATATGATTGACTAGCACAGCACGCTAATTGAATTTCCTTTCGGTTCATCTGTCCTTGAGGGGAATATATTCATTGCCTGGTAAGACGTTCTTATACGCAGGCCTGATTATTCTGCCCCCGCTGACCAGCTCTTCCACTCTGTGAGCAGCCCAACCCGGCATCCTGGCTATGGCAAAGATGGGGGTATAGAGGTCTTCCGGTATATTTAGCATCTTATATACAAAGCCTGAATAGAAATCTACATTGGCCGATATGGTCTTGGTATTCTTCGTTACCTCACAGAAGATATCAGGGGCCAGCCTCTCTATGGATTTATAGAGCTTAAATTCCTTTTCCATCCCTGTTACCTCTGCCAATTGCTCCGCCTTTTCCTTCAGGAGTATGGCCCTTGGATCGGATATGGTATAGACCGCATGGCCCAGGCCATAGACCAGACCGCTGCCGTCAAAGGCTTCCCTGCGCAGGATCTTGCGGATATAGTTGGCTACCTCCCTGTCATTGGACCAATCATATACATTGGCCTTGATATCCTCCATCATGGCCATTACCTTGGCATTGGCTCCGCCGTGCTTCGGGCCCTTTAAAGAGCCTACGGCCGCTGCAATGGCAGAATAGGTATCGGTTCCCGATGAGGTAACCACATGGGTAGTAAAACTGGAATTGTTACCACCGCCATGCTCCGCATGCAGGACCAGGGATAGATCCAGCAGCTCCGCTTCCAATCTCGTGAATTTATTATCAGGCCTTACCAGATATAGGATATTTTCTGCAGTACTAAGGTCCTTCTGGGGATAATGGATATGAAGGCTCTCACCACCATGGTAATGACATTTGGCCTGGTAGGCACATGCTACGAAGGCTGGAAATCTGGCAATCAATTCGATGCATTGTCTCAAAACATTACGAACACTGGTATCATCCGGGTTTTCATCGTAGGAATAGGAGGCAAGGACACTCCTGGCCAACTTGTTCATAATATCAATACTTGGGGCCTTAAATATCATATCCTCGGCAAAACCATCGGGCAAGGTCCTGTATTCACCCAGGAGCTCTTCAAAATCCTTTAGTTGGTTGGCGTCCGGCAGCTTACCAAATAGGAGCAGGTAGACGGTTTCCTCAAATCCGAACCTCTTGTCGGTCTGGAAACCCTTAACTATCTCGTGAATATCGATGCCCCTGTAGAGCAGGCGGCCTTCCGTAGGCACCTTCATGCCGTCCTCACGATAGTAGCCTATTACATCCCCGATCCGGGTCAGACCAACCAGTACACCCGTGCCGTCACTATTCCTAAGTCCCCTTTTTGTATTGTGAACCTTATGTAATTCTATTGGAATAAAATTATTGGCTTCCGCCAGAATTCGCAACTCGTCGGGTAAAACTTTCATTATTACATCATTCCCATTAAAACCCATGATCAAACAACACCTCTCGTTTACATTGTTCCATTGCAATGTGTATAGATATATGAACCTTACTATACCACAAAACCTAAGTTAAAACAATAACATTTATTAAATTAAAAATTGCAATTGTCAGAATACTTACACGGCTGATTTTAGATAGGGATTCGACAGCCAATCCGCACAAATGATGACGAATCAAGTCTTTTTGCCTTATGGTTTCCAAATAATCATTTCTTATCCGGCCTATGCCAGTTTATGGACTTGTGCTACAATATGAAGTAACAGTTGCAACCAGGACAAAATGTTTAACCTTTATAAAATAGGGTTATCATTATACAGTTATGCGACAAAATCTTGGTAATTTCGATATGTTTCTTATATAAAACTATAGGATTTAATGGCTGTTGAAGGCTGGTTCAGTCATCCGCTAACCAATAGCTCATTATAATATACTCCCACTATATTGATAAGGCAGCTTTTTGTGGGTTGTTAAACGTAAACCTTGTGACGGAGGTAATTTGGTTGCTTAAGAATGAAGAGTTTATACAGGACTTTATTGATGAAGCCGGATCACACGTAGAGCAAATCGAATCATATCTTTTAGAACTGGCCAGCAATCTCAATGATCAAGAGCTGGTTAACCAACTGTTTAGAAGTGTACATAGCATAAAGGGAACGGCGGGTTTTTTTGGGCTGGACAATATCGTAAGGCTGTCCCATTCCATGGAAAGCCTTTTTGGGGCTGTTCGAAGCGAAGAGGTCCATCTGGATGACCTTTCTATTGACGCCCTTTTGGAGGCCAACGACTGTCTGGGCACCATGGTCAAAGACCCGTCAAACAGTCAGAATATTGACATATCAGATTATATCCATACCCTGGATGCATTTTTTACGGAAGGGTCCATAGAGGCCATGCCGCAGCCGGCGGAGCACAATCCGGAACCGGCCATAATTGATCAGGACAGCCCCGCTCCCCATCAGGACGATAACCGGGATCATAAGGTCAACCATCCCACCAATGCCCCTGCTGTATCTCTAGAGGATAGCATCAGGGTATCCATCGGGCTTCTTAACGATCTTATGAACCTGACCAGTGAATTGGTCCTGGGCAGGAACCAGCTGCTGCGGGGACTGGAAAGTCACAGAAAACAGGTAGAAGGCCTGGAACCCATACTCCAAAACATAGACAGTATTACAACCCAGCTACAGGAACGGGTAATGCAGACGAGAATGCAGCCCCTGGGCAATGTATTCAATAAATTTCCAAGAATCATAAGGGATTTGTCCAGACAGTTGGGCAAGGAGATAAGACTGGAAATGGAGGGCACCCAGGTGGAGCTGGACAAATCCATCATCGAAGCCCTGGCAGACCCTCTGACCCACCTCATTCGCAATGCTGCAGATCATGGCATTGAAAAGCCCCGGGACCGGGAAAATGCGGGAAAGAGCAGGGAGGGGACTATAAAGCTCAGCGCCTTTCAGGAGGGGGGCTATGTTTCCATCCTTGTTGCCGACGACGGAGCGGGAATAGACGTGGAGCTTCTTAAGTCCAGAATTCTTCAAAAGGGACTTAAAACCCAGGAAGAACTGTCCCTTATGGAGGAAAAGGAAATCCTGGGACAAATTATGCAGCCGGGCTTTTCAACGGCCAGCAGTGTTACCGATCTGTCCGGTAGAGGCGTGGGCATGGACGTTGTACGGACCAACATAGAGAAGATGGGGGGAAGCATCGAAATAGACAGCCAGGCTGGAGGGGGTACTACCTTTAAGCTGAACCTGCCCATGACCCTGGCCATAATATCCTCCCTTATCGTTGAATCGGGGGGGCACAACTTTGCCCTGCCCCAGGTAAACCTGCAGGAGATGATCAGGGTAAAAGCAGGGGACAGGGATAGGTCAATTGAGCTCTTGAACGGTTATCCTGTACTACGCTTTCGCAACAGGCTGCTACCCATTCTGTCCCTGTCCCGGGTATTGGGTCTGTCACAGGATTCATCCTGGGAGAGCCTGGTAAATCATCGGGAGGTCATAAGGATCCTGGTCCTTAAGATAGGGGAAAGGCGGTTCGGCTTGATCGTAGATGCCATACGGGATGATGAGGAAATCCTGGTAAAGCCCCTGCCCAGACATTTAAAGGATCTAAGGTGCTATTCCGGAGTCACCATACTGGGCGACGGTAAAATCGCCATGATACTGGATGCAGAAGGACTGGCCGCTCAAGGGGAACTTAAGTTTCCCGAGACCGATAAGGATTCAGAGATCAGGCAGGATACCAAGATGGCAGCGGCAGGAGAGAAGACCATGCTCCTGTTCAGCTGTTCCGGAACGGAGACCCTGGGCCTTGAACTATCCCTGGTGTCCCGGGTTGAGGAGATCAGGCCTGATGATATAGAACTGGTCGGGGACAAGGAATATATAGAATTCAGGGGACGCAACCTGAGGCTTATAAGGCCGGAGGAATACCTTCCCATATCCAGGAGGGAATATGAGAGGCAAAAGCTTTACGTTATCGTACCAAAGCTGACTGGTCAGCCCATGGGGCTGTTGATCGGCAGAATCCATGACACTGTTGCCCTGCCCTCGGATTTCAATGAACAGGACATCAAGGCCCATGGGATAATGGGCACTACATTCTGGAACAGGAAGATCGTACTGGCCCTGAACCTGGGTGAACTGCTGCAGAAGGCCGCTCCCGAGGAATATGGGGAAGGAAGCCTTATGGAAGCCAAGGCTGGGAAGGAGGGTCGATATTGATGGACAGGATTTTGACCTTCTATCTGGAAGGCGAGTTGTTTGGGGTTGATATTGGACTGGTAAAGGAGATTAACAGGAAAATCAATTATATAGAGGTGCCCGGAGCCCCGAAGCATATAGTTGGATTATATAATATGAGGGGGCAGGTCGTAACCATATTTGATGTGGCCTGCATCCTTCATGACAGGAAATCCCACATCCCTGAAGGGCCCACCTGTATAGTATTAAAGAATAATGATTCGGCAAATGAGTATTTAGGCTTTGTAGTGGACAGGCCGGGGGATGTCCTGGATGTCAATGACCAATGGCGTCAGCCCCTGCCGGAGAACTTGGAAAATGAATATGGACAATACATAAAAGAGGTTGTACGGTTGGAAGATGAATTGGCGGCCGTTTTGGATATCCATAGGATATTGGGTTAGATGCTCCAAATGTTTACCGCTTAAGTTAAGCTCTTATTCTGCCGTGGAAACTGAAATTATTAGAAGCATTATAGTTGATGATTGTCATAAAAATAATGATTAATTTTTTAGCTTCAACTATACAGTCACTCTTACGATATTGCTTAATGTTCAACAGTTTGCTTTCTAACCAAGGTAATGAGCTATTGAAAAGCGGATGACTTCATCGATTTGGTTAGGAAACTTGGCTTATGTAATGCAGAAAAGGCGTGGCTTTAAGCAGGACGCTTAAAGCAGCTTCCTTCCGGCAGGACGCCGGATTGGAAGCGATAGGCTTTTCAAATGGAATAAGCCTTAGTTTTCTCCAAATCGGTGTTGGATGTAGCGCTCAATAGTCATTACCGTTGCTCAGACTATTTCAGTTAACGGTATTATATATAATTTACTATATTAGCACTGTTACCAGGGAAGATGGATTTGTGGAGGCGGTTCATGTTAAGGCAGCTTTCCGAAGTAATATGGAAGGAGCCGGGATAACCATCCACCCATACAAGGATGTAACTTAACGACCACCAGCCATTACAAGTTAAGTACAACGGATTCAATTAAGCATTACTCTTCACTACAACACCCCCTATTACAGTATAGAAAGGAAGACAAAAGATGGGCAGCACCAATAACCAGAGATTCAAGAGCTTAAAGGTGAAAATCCCTTTTCTTACAGGGATCCTCATACTTGTCATATTGGCCTTCGTAGTTATAACCGCTATGCAGGTAGCAGGTACCCTGCTCATAAGCAATACCAAGGCAAGCATTCAGTCCATGGCCGATACCCACGGCGAGATGCTGGACCATTTTATGAACGAACGCATTGGAGATGTTCGCAGCCTTGCCAACAACAGGGATATAGTCGACACCACGGCCAGTGTCAGCCTGAAGCAGGACACCCTGTCCCATGCGGTAACCCAGTATGGAGAAACCTATCATGATATGCTGATGGTGGATATGGACGGGAAGCTGATTGCCTCCAGTGGCGCAAATGTGCGAAACGATTACAGCGATGCGTCCTGGTTTGCAAGTGCCAGGGACAAACAGGACATCCACTATGAATACAGGATGAGCCGTGACCTGGGGAAGAATGTCGTGACCTTCAGTTATCCTATTTTCGACAAGTCCAATAAGCCCATAGGGATTTTAACTGCCCGTATGTCGGACAAGATAATCCGCGATATGATGGAGGATCTGATCGATGAATTGGTTGAGCAGGGCAATACCGGCAGCTATCCATACATATTAGATAATGAGGGTACTCTGCTATGGCATCCGGTTGCTGAAAAAATGGGAAGCGAGAATATCGCAAACAGGGATGATGCCTTAGGGGAGATAGCCCAAAATATGATCTCCGGCGAAAGCGGCAGCGGTGAGTACACCTACGAAGGCGTAGAAAAGCTGGTAGGTTATACCCATCTGTTCGGAGTTGGGGATTTTGAAGGCCTGGGATGGTCCCTGGCCATTACTCTAAACAGGGATGTCTTTATGCAGCCCATAAAGACCTTCAACCTGGTAGTGGTAGCCGTTGGCGGCGCCCTGTCCCTGCTGGGGCTCTTCTTCCTGTGGCGGATAACGGCAACCAGCCTCAAACCCCTGGACGAGACCATAGCAATGCTGGAGGACATATCCAGAGGGCAGGGGGACCTGACCATAAGGATACCTGAGACTTCCCAGGACGAGGCCGGAAGATTGGCCAGGTATTTTAACCAGTTTGTCGAAAGGATCCAGACCATGACCCGGGATATCTACGATATGACCATGGCCCTGTCTGAATCCTCCGGCACTCTTACACAGGTATCCAACGCCCTGGCTGCCAACAGCGAGGAGATGAATGCCAAGACCGATAACGTGATGGCGGCCCTGGAAGAGATAACCGTAAGCATAGACGATACTGCTCTGGCTTCCGATGATGCCAGGAACAATATGAGCGTAGTGGCATCGGCCGTTGAGGAGATGTCCGCATCCACACACAATCTGGCATCGGCCTCCGAAGAGACTTCGGTCAATGTGGAGCAGGTAAGGATGGCCATAGAGGAGATTTCCGATATGATAACCAGGGTAGCCGGTTCTGCAGCCCAGGTATCCATGGCGGTAAATGGAGGAGCCACGGCAATCAAGGAACTCAATATTTCCCTGGGGGATGTCAGCAGCAATTCCGAGCGCTCCATGGTCATAATATCCGGAGCCCAGCAGAGGGCCCAGCAGACCAATGAGATTATAAAGAGGCTCAACACATCCTCCAAACAGATAGGCAAGATAGTCAACGTTATAAACGATATAGCGGATCAGACCAACATGCTGGCCCTTAATGCCGCCATAGAGGCAGCTGGGGCCGGAGAGGCTGGCAAGGGCTTTGCCGTGGTGGCCAACGAGGTCAAGGAGCTGGCCAAGCAGACGGCAGAGGCCACGGAAGAGATTGCCCAGCAGATTGAGGATATGCAGAGCAACATGGGCGAGGCCGTTGGTGCAGTGGAGACCATAAACGAGGTCATAGAGGAGACAACCCAGATAACTAACGCCATCGCGGCTGCGGTTACGGAGCAATCCGCCATTACCGGAGAGATATCCACCTCCATCCTGGATGCGGCCAATGAGGTCAACCTGATAAGCGAGGAGATACAGGAGGTTGCAGAGAAATCCGAAGGCGCCGCCCAGAATGCGGGCAAGGCTTCGTCAGGTGTACAGGAGATAGCCAGATCCGCCCAGGAATTGTCCCAGGCGGCCAATGAGGTGGCCCATAAGACGGAAGAGTCCTCCAGGAAGATGGAGCAGATTGCTCAGTCCACCAACGAGGTGTCAAAGGGGGTTAGCGATATCACCCTCAGTACCCAGGAGATTAACCAGGCTGCCCATGAAGCGGCGATTGGGGCCAGCGATACCAACAGTGCAGCCGTTGATCTGGCAGAACTGGGCCTTAAGCTGGAAGAGCTGGTCAGGCAGTTCAAGGTCTGACCGGACAGATGATAGATAAAGGAAGATAAATAATGAACGGTATTTTTGTCAGTTAACAGGAGGGGTTTCATGAGAATTAGATCCAAACTGCTGCTCTCCTTTTCAGTCATATGCGCCTTCGCATTGGCAATCGGATTGGTAGGGTATTGGGGTATGACGAGCATAAAGAATGAACTGGATCGGATGGGGGAGGATGAGCTTCCCAAGGTGAAAAATATACTGACCCTTGAGGAGTCCCTGGTAAGCGTGAATATGGTGGAGAACATCCTGACCAGTTCAAAGCTTACCATGGAGGAGAGGGAGGTCAAATACAAGAGGCTGGAGGAAACCTGGCAGCGGGCGGACCAGGCCTGGGAATATGTGGCCAATGCCCGGCTCACCGACGGGGAAAGGCGGGTATGGAATCAGCTGGAGGTTCCCTGGGAGAACTGGAGGAGTGCCTACCAGGATTTTATAGCCCTGTCCAGGGAATTGGACGAAACTAAGATACTCCATCCCATGGAATTGAGGTATGAACTGGCCCTTCGCCAAAAGGATCACGCCCTGTGGATCTGGCAGCTGCTGCAGGCCATTACCCATGGTACGGAATTTGAGGGTCAGCTGGACCCCACTAAATGCGCCCTTGGTCAGTGGCTCCACTCCTTTACCACCGAAAACCGGGAGCTGGCCGCCTATATGGAGGAAATCCATGAGCACCACACAAGGGTCCATGAGAGCGGCAGTACCGTTGCCCGACTACTGATTGAAAATCCCCTGGATACCGGTGAAGCCATGCAGGTTTATGAAGAGGTTACCCTGCCAAGCATGGACAAGGTTCTGGGACTGCTGAACAGTATGGATGAAGTGGCCCAAAAGGCCGATGCCCTCTATGAAGAGATGGTGGAACATGCTCTGTACGTAAAGACGGATGCCTTTATAGAGGTGGAAGCAATACTGGACCAGCTGGTAGAAGAGAACGCAAATGCCGTTGAGGATATGAGGCAGGCCGCCAATCGCAAGGGCAGATTTGCCCTGATGTTCCTCATAGTTTCCATCCTGGCAGGCATAGCCCTGGCCGCTATACTGGCAGTGGTTCTGGCCCACAGGATTACCAGGGTAATCCATGATGTACAGGATATGATGGCCAGGGCTGCAGAGGGGGACCTGACGGTAAGGGGCAGTGTGAGCAGCAGGGATGAACTGGGGCAGCTGAGCAATTCCTTCAACCAGTTTATGACCAGGATCCAGGCCATGACCCGGGATATCTATGACACCACCATAACCCTAAACACCTCATCCGAAGGCCTCCTTGGAATATCTGAGAACATGGCGGCCAACAGCCAGGAAGTCAGCGCCAAAACCGGGGTTGTTTCTGCAGCGGTGGAGGAGATATCCGTTACCATAGACAAGGCGGCACAGGCATCCCAGGAAACCAGCCACAATATAAACACCATTGCTTCGGCGGTGGAGGAGATATCGGCTTCGATAGGTACCCTGGCCAGTGCAGCGGAAGAGACATCGGTTAACGTGGATGATGTGGTAAGGTTGGTGGAGGATATTTCCCTGAGTATAAATAATGCGGCCGCTTCTGCATCCGATGTGTCCAATTCCGTCAGCAGTATGGCCACTTCCATCAAGGAGATAAACCTATCCCTTAACGAGGTCAGCGTAAATTGTGAACGGTCAACCAGGATCACCCTGGAAGCTGAGACCCATGCCCGGGAAACCGGCTCCATGATAGAGAATCTCAACGTCTCCGCCCGGCAGATCGGCAGGATTGTGGATGTCATAAACGATATAGCTGACCAGACCAATATGCTGGCATTGAACGCCGCCATAGAAGCGGCAGGTGCAGGTGAGGCAGGAAAGGGTTTTGCCGTAGTTGCCAACGAGGTCAAGGAGTTGGCCAAGCAGACCGCCGAGGCCACGGATGAAATAGGGGATCAGATCAGTGACATGCAGGAGCAGATGGCCAACGTGGTAGCCGCAGTAGCTGAAATAACAGAGATAATAGATGAGACCAACAAGATAACCAATACCATTGCTGCAGCGGTAACGGAGCAATCGGCCTTAACCGGCCAAATATCCCTGACCACTACAGAGGTAGCCCAGCAGGTCAACCTTATCAGCACCGAGATCGGAGATATAGCGGAAAATTCCCAGGATGCCGCCAGGAGCCTGTCCGAGGCATCTACAGGTGTTCGAGGGATAGCCAGGTCTACGGCCGAGTTGTCCGGAGCAGCGGGCGAAATAGCCGAGAATACGGAAAACGCTTCCGTAATGGTAGAGGAGATCGCCAGATCCTCCAATGATATATCCATAGGTGGCCAGGAGATCAACGAGAGCATCCAGGAGATCAGCATCGCATCCGAGGATTCAGCTGTTGGAGCCAGCAGGACCAGCCAGGCAGCGGCGGAACTGGCTGAATTGGCCCGGAGACTGGATCAGTTGGTCCATCAATTCAAGGTCTAACCAATTCTTAGGGGGGATATTTCGTGCAAAAGCTTAAGGTTTTGGTTGTTGATGATTCCCTGGTATACAGGAAGATTATTTCAAGGGCGGTGGACAGGACGGAAAGGGCCGTAGTGGACTGCACCGCCTCAAGCGGGGTAACCGCCCTGGAACGCCTGGAGCAAAGAGCCATAGATGTTGTCCTTATGGATGTCTATATGCCGGGTATGGACGGGATCGAAACCCTGACAAAAATAAAGGAAAAGTATAAGGATCTCCCTGTCATAATTATAAGCAGCGGTGGATTGGACGGGGCGAAGCTGACGGTTAGGGCTCTGGAAGAGGGGGCCATGGATTTTATCATGAAGCCTTCCCAGGGTTCCGGAGAGAAGAATATCGAAGCCATCAGCAGGCATCTTACCATATTGTTCTCCCAGATCCTGATAGACAGGTATGCCGCCAAAAGCCGGAGGAGACGAGGGAAGAGGGGATACGACCCAACCGACCCAAACTCCCGGGAGGGAGAACGGGATACCGTTCGGATGAGGAAGGATGGCAGTCCGGAACTAAGACCGGATATTTCACATGAGGAAAGTCCCAAAGAGGGCAAAAAAGTCCCGGGCTACAGTACCGCATGCCTTAGCGGGATAGATCTGGTGGTTATAGCCTCTTCCACCGGGGGTCCCAGTGCCGTGGAGGAGGTTTGCCAGGCCCTGGGTCCGGAATTTACCAAGCCCATCCTGATAGTTCAGCATATGCCCCCGGATTTTACCGATATATTCGCCAGATTCCTGGGGAAAAAGAGCGGGATGTCGGTGAAGGAGGCGGAGGAAGGGGATGGGATTCTAAACGGCCGGGTCCTGGTGGCACCGGGAGGATACCATATGGTGGTAGAACCGGACAGCTTGGAAATCACCCTTACTACAACCCCGCCTGTGAATGGGGTGAGGCCCGCCGCCGATGTCATGTTCCAATCCGTGGCAAGGGCCTATGCCGGCAAAAGGGTACTGGCTGTGATACTAACGGGTATGGGCGGCGACGGCACCGACGGGGTCAGGGCTTTGAAGGAGACCTGCCAATGCTACTGTATCACCCAGAGCCGGGAAACCTGTGTCATATACGGGATGCCCAGAAGTGTTTATGAGGCGGGACTGTCCGATGAGGTAGTGGATTTAAAGGATATCGGCAGGAGAATACTGGAGATAAATAGGGGTAGATGTTGATGGGGGACATAACTTCCAGGCAATTTGACCTGATGCGCAGCTACATAGAAGAAGAGTGCGGAATAGCTCTTGGAAAGGAAAAGGCCTATCTGATTACAAATCGGCTGTCCGGGTTGTTGACAGAGTATAACATACCTGACTATGAAGGGCTCTATTATACTTTGAAGAACAAAAAAGATCCACACCTGAAGGAGAGGGTTATAGACTCCATAACCACCAACGAGACCCTGTGGTTTCGGGACAAGACCCCTTTCAGGACTCTGGAGGAGGTCCTGCTTCCCAAATACATAGAGGAAGTTCGAGCCGGAGGGCGAAACAGGATCAGGATATGGAGCGCGGGATGTTCCACTGGTCAGGAACCCTATTCCATAGCCATGCTCATAAACAGATACCTGGCAAGAGAGGGGATCAGGGATGTATCCCCCGGGAACTTTGAGATTCTGGCTACGGATATATCCCGCAGGGTACTGAAGATAGCCGAGGCGGGAAAATACGATGATCTGTCCATAGCCAGGGGGCTGGATCTGGAATACAGGAGCAGGTACTTTACCAGAGAGGGCAGGGATTGGGTCCTGGACAAGGGGATCCGGGACAGGGTGGAGTTTAAACAGTTCAACCTCCAAAACAACTTTGTTGCCCTGGGCAAGTTTGACGTCATCTTCTGCAGGTATGTAACCATATACTTTTCCCCGGACCTGAAGCGGGAGATCTTCAGGAAGATCGCCACAGCCTTGAACCGGCCCTGGGGGGTCCTCTTTCTGGGCAGTTCAGAGGTATTTACCGGGTACGGGGATTATTTTACCAGGATGCTCCATAATGGGGGCGTATATTATAAGGTAAAGGAGTAGGTAATATGAAACTAAAACCTGTTTTTACAGGAATGTCAGGAGGGTGTAAGGCCTATGGACGATAAGCTTTACAGGCCCTTTTGTCTTAGTACCGGGGAGATAATAAGGGAGATGTCGGAAATAGACATAGTCGGGATGGATTCCCTTGAAGAGGAATCCAGTGAGTTGACCTCCATGGGGATATCGTCAATCATCACCTTTGCCGGAGCCAGAAAGGGCAGATTGCTACTTGATATGGAGCCCGGCCTGGCCCTGTCCATGGCAGGCGCTGTATTGGGCGGGGAATATGGGGATGTGAAGGATCCCATGGTCCTGTCCCTGGTCTCCGAAGTGAACAACATCATATCGGGGAATGCCATCACCGGAATCAACAACGAGTTTCTTATGGATTTGCGGCTGGCCCCGCCGGTGGTTTTTGCTGGCAGGGACTTGGTGATTTCAATCCCCAGGTTAAGGTCCTTTTCATCCTGGGGCGAAACCGAGTTCGGGAGGATACGGATCAATGTAGCCTGGGAAGGGGGCGCTAGTTGATGGACGTTAAATACATACTTCCATTTTTGGAGGCCCTTAAGGGTGTATTGGAGCAATTCGGGGCTGCGGATATCAAAAGAGGGAATATGGCAAAGAACGAGCTCATGCATGTGGACACGGATATAACCGCTGTGGTGGGCATGGTAGGCCAGGTCAGGGGAAATATCGCCTATTCCATGGCGGAGGATACGGCCAAAAAGATTGTATCGGCCATGATGATGGGCATGCCGGTGGAAGAGCTGGACGCTATGGGGCGGAGTGCCCTGGGGGAATTCTCCAACATGGTGACGGGAAATGCCTCGACCCTCCTATCCAACTCCGGAGTACAGGTTGATATAACCCCTCCCTCCATCATATTCGGCAAGGACGTATACTTTATCATCAGTTCCGTAGAGACCCTTAAGATAGAAATGGAATCCTCCCTGGGAAAAATAGAAGTAAATATTGGACTGGAAATATAGCCAAAAATGGCCGGATATGGTAGAATAAAGTAAGTCTGTCTTTTCAAATCCATTTACTTTGGCAAATAGGGTTGAAGAAGTGTACTAATTGTTGACTGGATGACGTTATAATGGAATTGAGGGAGCTGAAGACCACAGTGGAAAAGGAAAGTACGATTAAGAGGATATTACTGGTAGATGATTCACCTATTATTCACAAACTGCTGCGGAGGACCCTGGAAGCCCATGGATACGAAGTATGCGGCGATGCCAGAAATGGGCGGGAGGCGGTTTCAATGTACCAATCCCTGAAGCCCGACTTGGTATTTATGGATATAACCATGCCGGTGATGGACGGGTTGGAAGCCTCCGGAGAGATTTTAAGTATGGATCCCCAGGCCCGGATTATTATGCTAAGCGCCATGGGGGATGAGCAAATCGTCAGCCGGGCGGAGGAATTGGGGATTGTAAACTTTTTGAAAAAGCCCTTTAACGATTACAAAATCATAAGTGCCATATCCGGTATAGTCTAGACAGGATTCTATCTGTATGTCAATAAAAGGGGTGGGTAAGGTGGCATACAAGGTTTTAATTGCTGATGATATGCTGGTTAACAGAAAGCTGATTAGAAGAGCCCTGGAACAGAGGATAGAGGATGTCGACTTTCATGAGGCGGAGGACGGAGAAAAAGCCCTGAAGTACATATTCAAAAACAGGGTGGACATAATCATTCTGGACCTCATAATGCCAAACAAGGACGGCTTTGAGGTGATCAAGGAGCTAAAAAGCTCAAGAAAGTATAGGGATATCCCAATTATAGTGAATTCCGCCGTGGATGAAATTGGTGTCATCCAGAGGGCATTGGAGCTGGGGGCGACGGACTATTTTACAAAGCCCCTGACTATGGAGCAGATGGGGGTGGTCTTGCCTGTAAAGGTAAAGA
>JAAYRX010000018.1 GCA_012518535.1 Clostridiales bacterium
ATACGTAAGTGGTTTCACCAGAATAGCTTATTTTTATGTTTCTTGTATTTGCTTTCTCATATAGCATATCTATAATGGATTCACATAGACTGGATAGGTCTACCTGCTCAAACTCCTCATATAATTTACCTTCATCTATTCTTGATAATTTGATAATATCCTCTATCAAAGCCAGTAAGCGGCCAGCCTCGGCGTGAATACGGTTGGTAAAGCGTGGTATATCCTCCTCCTTGGCTATACCTTTTTCAATTATTTCGGCGTAGCCCATGATAGAGGTCAGGGGTGTTTTAAGTTCGTGTGAAACATTAGCCGTAAACTCACGGCGCATCCTCTCTCCTTGCTCCCTATCCGTGATATCAACCATAAATAAAACAGCATCATATGCGTTGGATTTGCCCTTGATGGGGTTTACGGACAGCTCATAAACCCTTCCGTCCCTGTTCAACTTTAAGCTTGAGGGTTTACCTTTCAGTCCTGAATCAACAGCCTTTATGTAATTTACATCTCGGTATAGCTCTAAGTATGATTTTCCCACAGCATCACCCAGGATGCGCTTGGTACTGTTGTTTTCGAAGAGGACAATGCCATTTTCACCCAGCAAAACAAGTCCTTCGTTCATGGCCCCGGTTATGTATTCAAATTCTTCCTGCTGCGTTGTTAACTCCTTTACCTGCATTGCAATCCTTTGGTTTTGTTTTTCCAATCTCAACAAAAGAGGTGTGAATTCATCGTAGGTGATATTGGAGAGGGGTTCATCCAGGTCTAAATGGTTTATTGGCTTGATAATAATTTTGGTAATGAATCTGGCAATGACTACTGCTAAAAGAAGAATGGCAATAACTATTAACACTATCCAAATAGATGCACTTTTTATAATACCAAGGGCACTTTTACCGGTTGCAGCAACCCTTAGTATGTTCCCATTGTCCAGCTTTACAGCATAGTAGTAGGTTTTTTCACCCAGAGTATCGGAAAGCCGGGTGGCCTCTCCCCTGCCCTCCGATAGGGCGGATTTTATTTCAGGCCTGTTATAGTGGTTATCCAGCTTTTCCGCTGATACGAAGCTATCGTATATTACCGTCCCATCCGGAGAAATCAGCGATATGCGGTTTTCGGCCTCCTTACCAACACTGTTGATATAATGAACATAGTTAGCAGGATCCAACCCAATGGCCTTGCCAATAAAGATGGTTTGGTTAATTACTCCCTTTTTTACTTCCCTGGTTGAGTTATTGTAAATTACGCTGATAACAAGTGTTGCCGTCAATAGAAGAGTAACAAAGCAGGCGAGGCAAATGCTGTAAAATATTCGCTTTCTCATTTACTCTGTGCCCCCTAATCTATATCCGACACCGCGCACAGTCTCGATTATTTTACCTTCATCACTCAGTTTTTGTCTCAAGGTTCGTATATGGACGTCGACAGTTCTGGTTTCACCGTCAAAATCATATCCCCAGATATTCTCCAGCAACATGTCCCTGGTTAGAACAGCTCCCGCATTTTTCATTAAAAGCTTTAATAGTTCAAATTCCTTAAGTGTTAAGTCAACAACCCTATCCTTTACGGTCACGCTGTGTTTACGAGTGTCAAGAACAACAGACTTATAGCTGTACACTTCATGGTTCTCTACAACTCCAGTACGGCGGAGCACTGCCCTTATCCGCGAAACCAGTTCCATCATACCAAAGGGTTTTGTTACATAGTCGTCTGCTCCCGAATCCAATCCAATGACCTTGTCGTACTCGGATCCTTTTGCTGTTATCATGATAACGGGTATCTTCCTTGTTGCAATGTCTGAACGCAAACGCCTGAGAATTGTCATGCCATCGTCACCGGGCAGCATTATATCAAGCAAAATCAGTTGAGGTTTTGTGTTTTGAAGGGCACTGAACAGCTGTTGACCATTCTCAAATCCCACAGCCTGAAAACCCGTATTCTGCAAGGTATAAACTACCAGTTCGCGGATACCCTCGTCATCCTCAACATAATAGATCATGTTATTGCTCCTTGTGCTCACCTGTTATGGAAAATACTACCCATTCTGCAATATTGGTTGCGTGATCCCCGATTCTTTCAAGGTATTTAGCTATCATGACTATATCAACGAATTGCTCACCGTATTCCGGATTCTCAGTTATGAGTGCAATAGCATCATCTTTAATCTTATTGAATAGATCATCCACTACATCATCGTAGTCGATGACATCTTCCGCCACTTTTAAATCGCGCTTGACAAAGGCGTCTATACTCTCGGTAACCATTTTTATGGTGGCCTTTGCCATATCGGCGATCCGCACCTTGTTTATATTGTCGGTCAGATCAACATATGCAACAATCTCTGCAATATCCGCAGCCTGGTCGCCGATGCGTTCCATATCCGTAATCATCTTCAGAGCGGCGGAAATAAGGCGCAAGTCACCTGCAACCGGATGATGCTGCAGAAGTAGCCTTAGGCAGAGCCTTTCAATATCCTTTTCCATCTGATCAAGCTCTACCTCTGTTTCTATGGCCTTTTTGCTCAGGGACATATCATTATGCAACAATGCCTTAACAGCGCTGGCGATAGCATTCTCACAAAGTGCGCCCATAGAGATCAGGCTGTTGTTTAGAATATCGAGTTGGGCATCGAATCTGCTTCTCATTATCCAAACCTCCCCGTAATATAATCCTCTGTTCGCTTGTCACCTGGATTTGCAAACAATTTCTCCGTTTCATCCATCTCTATTATCTCTCCTAATAGAAAAAATGCTGTTTTGTCTGAAATACGGGTGGCCTGCTGCATATTATGAGTAACCATGACTATAGTATATTTCTTTTTAAGTTCCAGTGCAAGGTCCTCTATCTTGCTCGTTGAGATGGGGTCCAATGCACTTGTAGGTTCGTCCATTAAAAGCACTTCAGGCTCTACGGCCAATGCCCTGGCTATACAGAGCCTTTGCTGTTGTCCGCCCGAAAGGCTAAGAGCGCTTGACTTAAGCCTGTCCTTAAGATCATTCCAGATAGCGGCATCGGTCAGGGAACGCTCAACAATATCATCCAGCTTGGCCTTTGATTTAATACCATGTGTTCTCGGCCCATATGCAACATTATCATATACACTCATAGGAAAAGGGTTTGGCTTTTGAAATACCATGCCGACACGCTTGCGCAACAGATTGACATCAATATTTTCATATATATTTGTATCATCCAAAAACACTTCACCGTCAATCCTGCACCCCTCAATAAGATCGTTCATCCGGTTGAGGCTTTTTAACAAGGTTGATTTACCGCAGCCCGATGGCCCAATAAAGGCGGTGATTTCGTTGGCCGGGATGCTCATATTAATATTTTTAAGTGCCTGAAAATCCCCATAATATAAGTCCAAATTTTTTATTTTAAATTTATCCATCATACCTTTCCTTTCCCCAATCTTTTTGCAATAGATGCAGAAACAGTATTGAGTCCGATAACAATAATCAGAAGTACTACCGCAGTAGCATAGGACTGCTCCACATATAAACCTTCTGTCCATAGTGCATACATATGGACGGAAAGGGTCCTGCCTGAACCCAGCAGGTTAGCCGGTATTTGGGCTACCGATCCGGCGGTGTATATCAGCGCAGCCGTTTCTCCTACTATTCGCCCTACCGACAGGACGACACCTGCAAGAATCCCCGGCATGGCAGCTGGCAAAACTATTCTGAAGATGGTCCGCAACTTGCCTGCACCAAGTCCAAAGCTCCCCTCCCGGTATGAATCCGGTACACTCATAAGGGCTTCTTCCGTTGTCCTCATAATAACGGGTAGTATCATAATTGCAAGAGTCAGGGCCCCTGCCAACAGGGAATATCCAAAGCCCAGGGTTGTAACAAAGAGCAGGAAGCCAAAGAGGCCATAGACAATTGACGGAATTCCCGCCAGGGTTTCAGCCGTTAATCTGACCAGAGAAACAAGTCTGTTCCCGCGTTTTGCATATTCAACAAGGTAGAGTGCCGAAAAAATACCCAGGGGAACGGCAATTAGCAGAGATAGCAGGGTTATCGTAATTGTATTTACAAGTGCCGGAAACATGGAGACATTTTCTGTAGTATAGGTAAAGCTAAACATATCAAAAGACAGGTGCGGAATGCCTTTTACTAAGACATATATTACAAGACATATCAGTATACCTGCGGTCAATACAGCAGAAAGATAAACAGCACTTCTTATCAATATTGCTTGGATTTTTGACCAACTTCGCATCTTCATATCTTAGACCTCCTTTTGATTATAGAGAAGGTAAGATTGATAATAAGTATGAATACAAACAGGACCACTGCCGTCGCAATTAAGGCGCCCCTGTGCAAGTCAGCGGCATATCCCATCTCAAGTACGATGTTCGCAGTCAGAGTCCTTAATCCCTTGAGCAGTCCCGATGGAATTATTGCCTGATTTCCGGCTACCATAACAACCGCCATGGTTTCCCCAATAGCACGACCTATCCCGAGAATAACCCCTGCAAATATACCGGACTTTGCAGCCGGTAAAACTGTGAAAAATATGCTTCTTTCGTGTGTTGCACCCAGAGCCAGGGCCCCTTCATAGTAACTTTCGGGCACAGCCCGTATTGCAGTCTCGGATACCCCTATCACAGTTGGAAGTATCATGATTCCGAGAACGATAGAGGCAGCCAACATGCTTGATCCGCTTCCTCCCAGATAGTTGCGGATCAAAGGCAAGATCACCATCAAACCGAAGAAGCCAAACACGACGGATGGAATCCCGGCAAGCAGATCAA
>JAAYRX010000142.1 GCA_012518535.1 Clostridiales bacterium
TAAGGCGGTAACCAAAGAGCCCAACACTATAAATATGTAATCGGTATATACGGACCTTTTCACCATAATCTGCACCTATATTAAAAATGATTTTCTTTTAAAAAAAGATTGCAATAATGCAATCCGATTATATATCAATTAAGCCAAAACTTATCTGAAGACCTTCATCAACTTTACTCATGGTTTCCGGAGCTAGAAACCCGATCTTTTCCTTTAGCCTTCTCTTATCGATGGTTCTAATTTGCTCTAGCAAAATAACAGAGTCCTTAGGTAAACCATATTCAGAGGCACTGATTTCAATATGTGTGGGTAGTTTACCCTTATGGATTTGTGATGTAATAGCGGCAACTATTATAGTAGGGCTGTATCTGTTTCCAATATCGTTTTGCACAACCAATACCGGTCGTACACCGCCCTGTTCGGACCCCACCACTGGACTCAAGTCTGCATAATAAATATCTCCTCTCTTTATCATGACACTACTCACGCCCAGTCAGTACGGCTTCATATCTTTCCAAGGCTTCAATATCAGAATTTGCTCCTTCTTCTGTCAATTCTGAATTGATCCTGGCCATCTCTTCATAACCCTTTTTCATCTTCTCCCGTATCTCGATTTTTTGTCTCTCCCTGATATAGAGTCTCATTGCTTCTCTGATAAATTCGCTTCTGTTCTTTTTTCCCATAGCCACAATTTCATCCACTTCCCGTAACAAACTGTCGGGCAAACTAACTAATATTTTTTTCAGCTCAGCCAAGACAGCACCTCCTAATATATATATGATAGGTTACGCTCCTAACATATATGCAACATTATATCCCAAAACATATCGTTTGGCAACAGAATCTGGAATCTTGCAAATATCACAGATCAAAGAAATTATCTTCAGGTTTCCAACTCCTATCAAATTCATCGAAAAGGATCAGACTGGAAACATCTTCGTTATCCTTATAATTTATCAATTTGACAGGGATCATCTTCGGCACCCTGATCCATAGTTCCTGACTGTCTCCAAGAGCCTTGTTGTCCATAGCAGGGCAGGTTAAGATCACATATTCTATGTCTTCTTCCATATGAATCCTTTTGCCCACTTCCTCTGACAGCAAATAGGAATTTAGAAAATCTCCTATGAATAATGGTCTCTGTTGCTCCAGGGACTTAACATTAAATTTTATGGAGTCCTCTACTTTAGAATGCTCTATCAATATTTCCCTACCATCGCTTACTATGGTCTTTCCCGCCAGATTTTCCGGTGCGATTAGTTTGATCTTAAATGAATTGGGCATGCTTACCCACTGATTGAAACGATACTCCCTCGTCTCTTCTTCGTCCATAACCCTATATGTGAGGGTGGCAGAATAGCTTTCCAGGCTTATTAAAGCTTTCTGTGCGGCAATAAAGGTATCTTCCGATGTTCTTCCCTTGCATCCCGCCAAACAAAGCGCCAATCCAAGGAGCACAGCAAATCTAAAGGCCTTCAATCACCATCCCCCCATACATGCATGTTATGAAAGTGATCCTTTGCAGACATCCATCACCTGGCCATCTTTTTCAGCTCATACATATCCTTAAAGACCAATGGTATCTCATTCAATATGTCCCCTGCCACCAGTCCGGTCTCGCCCCATTTTTTCATGGCATAATCCCCGGCTCTGCCATGAATAAAGCTTCCATAGACGGCAGCGTCGTATGTGGAATAACCCTGGGCAACCAAAGCGGCTATCAGCCCTGTCAGGACATCTCCGCTCCCTCCCGTAGCCATCCCGGAATTTCCTGTAGAATTTAAATATATCCGGCCATCAGGATGGGCTACTACGGTGGTAGCTCCTTTCAGCAGTACAACTACCCCCATTTCCTTAGCAAAGTTGCCTGCCACTTCTATGGGCGATTCAGTAATATCTTTTATATCCATTCCCGTCAATCTGGCCATTTCTCCGGGATGGGGAGTTATAACTATGGATCCTTTACAGGTGCGGAATAGTCCTGGGTCTTTAGATATATGATTGAGGGCATCTGCATCCATTATTATGGATATATCAAACCGGTCTAAAATATACCTTAAAATTTGTAAACCATGGCATTTTGGTCCTAGCCCCGGCCCTATGGCCAGTACATCTTTATCCCTCAGAAAGTCCTGGACAGAGGGTATGGCTTCTCCGGTCAGGTAACCCTCATCCCCATCTTCCAAGGGATATGTCATGACCTCGGTCATCTTGCTTTGGTATATGGACATAAGGCTAAGAGGACAACCCAGGGTGACAAGCCCTGCGCCGCCTTTAAGGGCAGCCATAGACGTAAGGCTGGCAGCCCCCATCATACCCAGGGAGCCTGCAATTACCCCCACCTTGCCGAAGGTGCCCTTGTGTCCATCCTTAGGCCTTTCCCTTAAACCTTCGGATACCTCCCCATCTTCCAGGGTAAAGGTCTTAACCCCTATGGATTCGACACTGCACAGGGGCAGGCTGATGGGGGATACAAAGAGTTTCCCGGAATATTCCCGGCCGGGATAGAATAGGTGTCCCCTTTTAATGTTTCCAAAGGTGACAGTATAATCTGCCCTGATGGCTGTACCCATTACCCGTCCATTTACACCGTTTATACCCGTTGGAATATCCACCGATACCACGGGTACAGGCGATCTATTTACCCTTTCTATGACATCGGATACAGTACCCTCTATATCCCTTGACAATCCGGTCCCCAGAATACTGTCAACTATTAAGTCGGCTTTTTCTATACACCTGTCCAACTCCTGCAAATGATTGGGATTCTTCCGGCAAATTAAAAGGACTTCACCACCCAGTGCCCTGTAGATATCATAATTTGTCCTGGCATCTCCCACTAATTTGTCCTCACTAACAAATAGAGCAGCCTTGACGGCCGCTCCCTTCAGCATTAAATGCCTTGCGATGGCTAATCCGTCCCCGCCGTTGTTTCCGCCTCCGACCAGTACTAAAACTCTGCCACTCTTATATAGATTTGGGTATTCCCACCCTATGACATCAACAGTCCTGATCGCGGCATTCTCCATAAGCACTAAACCTGGAATACCAAACTCCCTTATTGCCCTGTTGTCTATTTCCCGCATCTCTTCAGGTGTAACCACATACATATCCACTCACCCCTAACAGATCAAAACCTCTGCAATGGCATTTTCCCTGGAATGGGAAATTGATACCAGGATGGTCTCTCCGCCCATATCCTCCATAACACTTTTTGCATTTCCATAGAGTTTCATACAGGGCTTTCCATTTTCCTCACGTACTATCTCGATCTCCGTCCATTTAACCCGGCCAAAACCAGTACCTAGCGCCTTCGCGGCGGCTTCTTTTGCAGCAAAGTAACCCGCCGCGGTGCTAGGATTGTTCTTTCTGGTTCTTAAATACTCCTGTTCCCCGGGAGTATAAATTCTGTCCATAAACACGGGGTTATCCATGGCCTTGGAGATCCTTCGGATTTCGATAATATCTATCCCAATCCCTAATACCAAAATGCCACCCCTTTAATAGTAAAGTACTAAAAGCTCTTCAGCCATACCTTTACTTATTCCTTCCTACCAATTATCCTACAGCTTTTCCACCACAAAACTTGGCCTGCCAAATTCAATCCTGTTTATTGCTTCTCCTATGAGGCCGGTCTTTTCGTCCCTTGCAGCTATAACCACTTCACCGCTTCTCTCGTTGGTTATGGCAATATACCTGTCGTCACCCAACAGATCCATATGCCTGGGCCAATCTCCAAAGCAGGAACTGTCACCTGTTTTTACCAGGGTGCCATCCTCTGCCACCTTGAATATTCCAATGGTATTGGCTCCACGGTTTGCCGCATATAGGAATTGCCTGTCCTTTGAAAAGCATAGGGTGGAACAGAAGCTCTCTCCCTCAAAACCCTCGGGTAGAGTGCTGATGCTTTGGACCACTTCAAAGCCTGTCTCTCCACTTCTGAGAACAATTATCTTATTGGAGTATTCGGTGATGATGTAGATCAGATCCAGTTCAGGATATAGGGCTATATGTCTTGGTCCCTCGCCCTTGTCCAGCTGAACGTATTCAATTTCCTCAAGGACTCCCTGATCAACGCCATAGACATAGATCCTGTCAAGGGCTATGTTGGCAGAATAAACCCTTTTCTCGTCCGGATCCGAAATGGCGCTATGGGCCCTGGTAGTTTCCTTGGTTTCTCCACCCTGCCTTAGCATACTGTGGAGTTCCCCGAAACCCTGCTTGTCCACCCCTATGGAGAATATATCTCCGCTTCCGTAACAGCTGCCCACCAAAGTCCTATTGTTTGGCAGGTAGGTAATATGGCATAATCCGTTTCCTTCCAATGCCCTTGTATCTGCCAGCCTGTAACCATCTCCATCCTCCATGAACATACACACATTGTTTCCGCGTCCTTTTTCGGTAATACCGAACAACATGTTGTCATGGTAGGTGAGGTATGAAGGGTTCTCTACATTGCTGCTCCACAATAATTTCTTTTCCTTGCCTTCTACACCCAGGTCGTACATACCAATCGTATAGGTCTCTCCAACGCTATAACCTGAAATAAATAGTCTCATAATGCATCAACCTCCTGCTTTTTATAATAGCATTTATATCCATTAATTAAAAGGGTTATAATGAATACCTATAATATAGTCGGATTCTTAAGGGTTTTATACCAAATGATTGCTTTTTGTGATAAAATTGTAATCCAGGTTTATATATGACTCAATCGCATTAATTCTGTTTGTCCGGCTAAATGGGTTAATCTATTCTTTCATACTTCCTAAGAGGCGGTGATAATAGTGTCAGGTTCTATTTTTGGTAAAAATTTCAGTATATCCACATGGGGTGAATCCCATGGAAAAGCCCTGGGGGTAGTGATAGACGGGTGCCCCGCCGGGATTCCCCTGGACATTCATGATATTCAAAAGGATCTCAACAGGCGGAAACCAGGACGTTCCCCTTATTCAACCCCCCGTTCAGAGGATGATAAGGTAGAGATATTATCCGGAGTCTTTGAGGGTAAAACAACAGGCACCCCCATATCCATGGTCATATTTAACAGGGATCAGCGATCCCGGGATTATAGCAATATAAAGAACACTTACAGACCCGGTCATGCTGATTATGTCTATGACCAAAAGTACGGGTTCCGGGATTACAGGGGAGGTGGACGTTCTTCGGGCAGAGAAACCGCCGCCCGGGTTGCCGCGGGAGCCGTGGCAAAAAAAATTCTATCCCTCCTTGGCATAGATATACTCACCTATACCCTGTCCATAGGCCATATAACCGTAGACCCTGCCAGATTTGAGGCAGAGGAGATCCTACTAAACCCCCTTGCTATGCCCGATAAAGAAGCCTCATTGGAAGCCAAACTCTATCTGGACCAGCTTAAGGAGAAGGGGGACTCTGCCGGTGGCGTTATCGAATGCATGGTAAATGGTTTACCCCCCGGACTAGGGGAACCTGTCTTCGAAAAGCTGGATGCGGCCTTGTCCAAAGCCATATTCTCCATCGGTGCCGTCAAAGGTCTGGAATTCGGCAGCGGTTTTAGTGCTGCGAAACTGACCGGTTCGGAAAACAATGATCCCCTAATGATTGATAACCAGGGGAGAATAACCAAGCAGGCCAACAAGGCCGGGGGAATAACAGGTGGTATAAGCGACGGATCTCCTATTGTTTTCAGGGCCGCAATTAAGCCTACTTCGTCCATATCCATCCCCCAGAGAAGCATAGATAAGGTTAAGGGAGAGAATATAGAGATCGTTATCAGTGGTCGCCATGATCCCATTATTGTCCCCAGAGCGGTTATCGTAGTCGAGGCTATGACTGCAATAACCCTGGTGGATTATCTGTTTCAGCGTATACTATCCCGTATGGACTTAATACAAAAGGCCCTTCTAAAGTAGGGTAAGAGTTGAAAGCATATCCCCACACGGAAAAGCCGTCCTATTGGACTCTATAGGCAAAAATCGGATTGTTTTATATTTGTTTGGCATAAGGTGTATAAAAATGCCTGTCCCTATCACGAAATCGACAGGATATGCTCGCATAGATCCCGGGAAGCATTTGGCTTCCCATATTTTTCGGCCATCTGGATCATGAATTGTCTTCTCCATGGGTTGTTAATCAATTGATACAGAGCTTCATCCAGGGGATAGGTTTCCGTAACCATGATGGCCAATCCATTGTTTAGAAGAAACTCCATATTTCTTTCTTCCTGACCCGGTATTGGATTGATAAGGATCATGGGTATCCTCTTAGCCAGACTCTCAGAAGTGGTTAACCCGCCCGGTTTGGTAATAATACAATCGGCAGCATCCATTATTATGTCTATGTTGTCAACAAAACCAAAGTTATATATCCTTTTGCGCAGGATCATCTCATCTATCTTCTTCTTTAGGTTCTTATTGTTGCCGCATACGGATATTATCTGGAAATCCATATCCACCATATCCAAATCCGTAATATTGGATTCAAGGTCGCCATAACCCATGCTACCGCTCATAATAAATACGGTGGTCTTGTCATCTATGCCCAAGGCTTTTCTGGCTTCCGAGGGACTGATCCTGGTCCCGAACTTGGGATGAATTGGGATACCTATGGGCAATATCTTTTTGATATCTATCCCTTTTTTAGAAGCCTGCCAGGTTAACAACTCATTGGCAGTGACGTAATAGTCCAGGTCTGTATCCTCCCAAAATGGGTGTATGGTAAAATCCGTGACTATCCCTATGCTTTTGGTATCGATTGTTCCCTTCTTTTGCAGATAGTTTATGATCTGAGCTGCAAACACATGGGTACAGACCACTATATCAGGCCTGAAGTCTGCCAGGAAGGTTATGAGTTTTTTGGACAATAATTTGTTCATTATGTGGGGTATGGAAAATTTTCCATCGGTCTTGTCCCTGTTATCAACGGCATCGTATAACCTTCCATATACATTGGGAGTGTAACGGGTAGAATAAAGGTATCCCTTATCTATTGATTCGCCCAGTATTGGGTTTATGTACTCTAAGGTATCCAACAGTTTACATTGAGCTCCGTTTTTCTCGAGACACTCCATAATAACCTTGGCAGCTTGTGTATGACCATGACCGGCTGTTACAGTTAATAATAATACTTTCAATTTGATACCTCCCTAACAGGACAATATCTGTCTGGTAGTTCCATACATACTTATTACAAACCATTGATTATAATGTCAATAATCAACACCTTGTGCAGTCAGATATATCGATAATGAACTGGCGCCAGAGGTTAATTGATGACAGCTTATAGATAGAACTTAATACTTATACCCCATAGCTATCTATATTCTATATCAATAGGTCAAAATAGGCAATAAAAAGCCCCCGCTAAAAGGAGAGGCTTTTAGTGGAGGCCTTTTATTTATTACTTTATCTGCGGCACCCGCATATATCTTCTCCCATAAAAAGTACGACCAGGAGCAGGAAGAAAAACAATAGCTCGCTTCCGTCCTCAAAGATACCACAATTGCAGAAGATAATTACCAAGAGAAGGAAGAAGAATAATAAGCTGTCGTCAGCACCCTTAAAGATAGACATAAACATACCCCCTTATAGTTCCACTGTATTCAGACACATCTATGGTATTTCACTACCATTATATGCCTCGGACCTATAAAGGTGAAAAGAAATGCTTCTCCTTAATCCTTATCCGTAGATAGGGCCAAAATTTTTGCAGGCCCTGAAATCTGCGCCTTCCAGATCATTGGTACCGAAGGCCCCCCATGTGCTGGGCCTGTAAATGCGGTCTTCCGATACATTATGCATAGCAACAGGAATCCTAAGCATGGATGCCAGGGTAATAAACAAATCACCGACATGCCCATAGGACAGAACTCCATGATTGGCTCCCCAGTTGTTCATCACGGAATAGACATCGACGAAGGCACCCTTGCCCGTCAGGTTGGGGGCAAACCAGGTAGTGGGCCAGGTTGGGTCAGTTCTCTGATCCAGGATGCCGTTTACATCCCTGGGTAAGTCCACGGTGTATCCCTCCGCTATCTGCAGTACCGGTCCCAACCCCTTAATCAGATTTATTCTCGTCATAGTCACCGGCATATCTCCCCTGGATAAAAACTGGCTGGAATATCCGCCGCCCCTAAAGTATCCAAGGTTTGCATACCTCCATGATGTAGCATCCAGACAGGCTTGTGCCTCCTGTGGGGTTATCTCCCAATAGGGCTTCATGGCCGGCTGACCATCAATCTCTTGACGACCGCTACCGTCCAGGGACGCTGAACCCGAATTGATAAGGTGGATTATTCCATTGGCGGCATTACCCGTCAGCTCCTTACCGGTTACCCTTTTTACGGCATCCGGGCTCCAATAGGTCCTTACATCGGCGAAGACCTGGGCGGTATTGGTTAGAAGATGGCCGAAGAGCATCACTGCTCCGTTCAGGCTGTCGTTCTCTGTCGCTATCAGATAGGGTTGACGAATTCCGTTCCAGTCAAAGGAAGAGTTTAGGATTGCCTCCATAAAGTCGCCGTTTGGAAAATGATCCGTCCATTGTCTCTGGCCTTGAAATCCTGCAAGGATGGCATTGTGTCCCATGGCCTCTTCTCCAAAGCCCATCTCTGCCAACCTGTCGTTCCCTACCATGAGATCCCTGGCTATGAGGGCCATCTTCACCACGGTCTCCCATACCTCATCCTTTTTAGCCCTTGAAGCCTGGGACTCTATGGGATTAATATCTGGCCCTTCCTTACAGTTCTCCCTGGTCCAGGCCAGGGCCTTTTCAAATTCCTCTACATCATAGATCCCTTCATTAAAACGTCTGACAAACTCCGACATATCCACGGATTCTACCCGCATACCCAGGTATTCTTCAAAAAAGTCAGGATTCACCATGGATCCGGCGATACCCATAGACGTTCCACCCATGGCCAGATAGGATTTTCCCTTCATAGTCGCAGCGGCCAGACCAGCCTTTGCAAATTTCAGAAGTTTTTCCTGCACATCTTCAGGGATAGATGTATCGTCCGCATCCTGTACATCACGACCGTAGATACCAAATGCAGGCAGCCCCTTTTGACTGTGGGCGGCCAGCACGGCAGCTAAATAGACTGCCCCCGGCCTCTCGGTACCATTAAAACCCCATACTGCTTTCGGTGTGCTGGGGTCCATGTCCATAGTTTCGGAGCCGTAGCACCAACACCGGGTCACGGTAATGGAGACACCTACGCCTTCCCGCTGAAATTTATCGGCTGCCATGGCTGCTTCAGCCACTCCACCTATACAGGTATCTGCGATAACGCATTCAACGGGCATGCCGTTGGCATGACGCAGGTTTTCCTCGAGAAACCTGGCTGCTGCCTTTGCCATATTCATGGTCTGTTCCTCCAGGGATTCCCTGATCCCGCGCCGTCGTCCATCGATAACAGGCCTTATACCTATCTTAGGCAGCCTGCCCCGGTACCTGTTTTCAGGTCCTATAGTCTTCATTTCGTTAGAAGCCATACAGATCCACTCCTCCTTTATTTATTAAACATCGGGAGCAATTACTCCTGTAATTGCAACATAAAGAATACAACCTAGTCCTCACCCAGCTTTATAGCCTGGTGTATTTTTATCTTGGATATGAACATACCAAGAAACCCTATTGCACCTGATAGCATAATAGCAACTACCGTATAGATTTTGATATAATCCTGCCCCGATGCTGCTACCTTGAAGGGGGGCACCTGTTCCGCCGCACTATATACCATCTGTAGCAGGGGTACAAAGAGCTGGCTGGTTAGTCCTCCCACCGTCACACCTATGAGGATAGCCGTTCCGGATATCAATAGCTGTTCCCATGCCAGCAGCCCTATTATTTTCTTCACGGAAAGGCCCATGGCTCTAAAGATACCAAATTGAAGCTCCCTTTGCCTGATGGATAAGATCCAATAGATCAAAAATCCAATGGTACTTACTGACATGGTAACAATGAATCCCAGGGTCAGGGCCCCATTTGTTCCCTGTAACATAGGATCATTTTTAGTTTTGATAATCTCCTGACTAGCATCGGTAAGTTCTGCTATTTTAATTTCCTTTTCCAATATTTCATCATATATTTCCTGGCTGGTAACGCCGGGAGCCTTCTTAATCCATACCTCATAGGGTTCCAGAGCATTATTGGCTTGTATATAATCCAATTGGGCCACTATGAGATTGTTGGTGTTGCTCTGAGCATCCTTTGCGTTTGGATTAAATGTCGGCCAATAATCTATAAACTCGTAGACTATCACCTCTAAATATCCCTGTTCCCCCCAGCTGATCCATAGGGAGTCGCCTATATTCACATCGTGGTCTTCCCGGAAGTTTTTTGTAACCAGGGCAGCCCTTGGATCTCCCGTAGACATAAGGTTTAAGTAGTTATACCAATGGGTCTTGAGCAAATCATTTCTAAACCAGGCGATCTGACCGAATTCATCGGGAATAATCCCCAGTAGTTCGGTCTTTCTCTTTATCATCTCCCGGGTCGACAGCTGAACCGTGATATCCTTTTGCCTGAAAACCTTGGTGACCTTCTCTGCCCCGGACAGCTCGGTAAATGGAATAAAGGGAGGTTCTATATACTGGATCGGTTCTTTGGACAGGCTCTCCATGACCTGATTTTCAGGAGGGCCGCCCCCCATACCGGAGCTTCCGGCAGGTACTTCATTGCTTTGCCAATGGGCCATAATATTGAGATCCGCACCTATTGAATATCTGATCTTTTCCTCTATATTGTTGTTTAAAGTTCGTGCGGCATTGGCGTTAAAGATTCCTATGGACAGGGTCAGGATTATAAATAGCATCAACGATTGATCCTGTCCTCCTGATCTTCCCACCTGTACGAATGAGGCGTACATAACCGGTGACCAGATCTTTTTACCGACCAGAAACAACAGGCGCACCAGATAAGGATATATTCTCAGTAGAACAAAGCCGACACCAAGGATAAACAAGGTGGAGATAAGAAACAGCATAGGATCGATGGCAAGCTCGGTGCCACTGGCACCGGTAATCTCCAGGGTCTGTTGTCTTAAATTGTAACTATACAGACCATATCCTGACACGGCCAGGAGCAAAATATCCAGAAAATACTTTTCCCATAGGGGTTTGTTCGTATGCCTGGTCTTCTTTCTCTTGTATTCTACTATGGTGATCCTTGATGAAGTATAGGCCGGTACAAGCATGGTAATAATAGAGAGCAGAACAGCACCCAATGAATATAGGTAGGCCTTAAGGTTCAGGGATATAGGCAGGGCGGTTCTCTGCACAAATTCCATAAAACCGTTGGCTGACCCCAAAAGACCACATATGAGCAAGCCCAATGGAGGGCCAACGGCAAGTGCGATGAGCCCCAGTATCAGGCTCTCGATCAAATATCCAAAAAACACTTGAAAACTACTGGCTCCCCTGCTCTTCATTACCGCTATTTCGTTTTGCTCCTGTTCTATGGTAAGGCGAGATACCATAAGTAGATAGAACCCCAACATCAGGAGTATGGGAACCTGGACCACCCACAGGGTAGTCGTCAGCTGCTTTTCTCTCTCGTAGTACTTTTCCATCACCGGTATCGCCGGCATATTGAATTCTACCCTGCGCTCTTTAAGCCACCTGTGCTGACTGTTGTATGCCTCCAAAATCTGGGGCGTGTTATCCAAATTTATCTTATGATAATCAAAGGCATGATACCATTGAGCCTTGGTAATCAAAGGTATATCCCTCTTGGCCAGGTCGTTTATAAAGAGATCCTCATCGATCATCAAATTCATATCATAAGCCGGTAATCCTTGAAACCAATAGGGATCCGCCGTATCCTTAACGGTAAATATACCTACAACCTTGACAATTATGGGTTCCTCTATCCGTCTTACGAAGTCTTCCAATACATATTCCTCGTCAAGTCTAAGGTCCAGCTTTTGCATGGCATATTCCGTAACAATTGCCTCATAAACACCGTCCTGTTTCTCTCCGCTAAACATACGGCCCTTCACCAGCTGGATATGTTCCTCCAGGTCATACATGGTAGTTATGCTGACATTCCGTTTCTTTGGTTTCTCTTCTCTTTGGATTCTTGGAAGGGCACTGAAATATTCAGCTGAAATGAGCCGGGAGTATGCCCTTACGGGAAGCCCAATCTCTTTTGGAAAGGTATCGCTCAGCCTACCATCAAAAAGATCAAGGGCCTTGAGCCTGGAATCCCCATCGTAGTTTGAGTAGAGATTTGCCGTTGCGATATACCGTCCCGGAAAGAAGCCCGTAGATACCTGGTGGTTTTCCAGATCTCTGGTCAGCATGCGTTGCAGAACCCCATCTGTATATATAGGGATACTGCTAACCATAGCCACAGCCAAAATAAAACCAATAAGCAGGCAGAGGGTCATCCATTTCTTATTTATCATCTTTCTAAATACCATAATGAGCACGGCCAAGATCCCCCTCCATTATTTGATAATAATTAGCTCTCCTTCTTCCAAGCCCTTCATTATTTCCATCTCTGTAGGGGTTTCCAGCCCTATTTCCACATCTCGTTCCTTTTTTAGCCCGTCTTCAAAAACCAGGACATATTTTCTACCCATATAGTTTCTTACCAGGTTTCTGGGTACGACGATTACATCCTCCCGCCTGTCCAATATAAGGCTGATCTGTGCATCATCACCCATCTTGACATCCTTGGGAAGATCAGGTACATCTATGCGTACAACATCCCTTAAGTTTTCAGGTGTATCAAGGGGCATATCGGCAGGAGTCATCACCACTGTCCCGGAATATGTTTTCTTCTTTATAGTAACATCAGCTTCCATACCCAATTTGAAATCCGTTGATTTGGCTCCGCTTATTTGGAGTTGAAGTTGATTGGGATCTGCTATCCGAACTAAGGGTTGATAGGCATTTATATAATCGCCTTCCCTTACGTTATAGTCTACATAAACCACATGGCCTGCCATGTCTGCAGTTAACTTGCTCTCATCCAATTCTCTCTGCATATTTTCCAGGGAGAGCTTTGCCAGGTCCACATCATATTGGGCCATAGCACGCTCGTATTTGTCTCCGGAATTGGCCCTGACCTGATTTCGTCTGGTCTCGGCCTTCTTTAGATGAATCTTTTGCTGTTTGATTTGATTTTCCAGGTCTCCGCTGTCCAGTTCGGCTAAGAGATCACCTTTTTCTACGATGTCTCCCACCTTAACATACACTTTCTTTAAACGGCCGCCCCGGTTCTTGAAAAACATATTTCCCTGTTCTATGGATACAAAATTACCACCGGCTGTTATCTTCTTCTCAATTGTACCCCTGGTTGCTTCTAAAGTCTCATATGTGATTTCGGGTGGTTCAATTAATGGAGGCGCCAGTACCTCTTCTTCTTTTGGGAATAAATAACATCCTGAAAGGCCCGTCACCAAGAACATAAATACAAGAAAAACCAGAAATGTCCTATTCTTTAACACATTACCGCCCCCATGTCTAAAAGTAATTAATCTCACTTTCTATTAAATTATGCAATTCTCCATAGACCTAATTATACTACAAAGAGAGGAATAAAGAAAGGCACCTCCCTGCAATCAACCTTAGGTTGTTCCTTTTACTTCCAGGCGTTCTATGGCCTTTCTCTTCCAGGGGCCTTTCAAGTAATAGACTATCACAATTAATATTCCCATAAACCAACCTATGGGGTAACTAAAATACAGGTTGCTACCCCCAAAATAACGGGCAAGGATGTAGGCAGCGGGAACTCTGGCCAGCCACATGGAAATCAGGGAACCCACCATGGGGACAAAGGCTTCTCCGGCACCCCTTAATGCCCCGTTCAGAATGAAGATTGCACCCAGCATCATATAAAAGGGCAATACACGATATAAGTATTCAACACCCGCCTGAATTACCTCATGATCCTGGGTGAATAGTCTCATAAGTATACCAGCAGACGGCAATAGGACAACAGCCAACACTATTGATATGACAGTAGACAAAAGCAGAGCAGATTTTACCCCCCTGTTGACCCTGTCCATCCGCCTGGCACCAACATTTTGTCCTACATAGGTAGTGACAGCTACAGAAAAGCTGACCAGTGGGAGAAAGGCAAAGGCATCAATCTTATTTGCTCCGTTGTATCCGGCAATAAATTTTTCGCCGTAGCCGTTAATAAGTCCCTGTAGGGTTATTGATGCTAATGAGAATAATAAATTCTGGATCCCTGCAGGCAAACCGATTCGAATGGATTCTTTAAGGATGCCCCAATCAAATTCCAGATTCTTATACGAGATTCTAAAAAATCCACCCCTGCTATTGATATAGTGGATGCTGTATAAAAATGAGAACAGTTGAGCCAGGATGGTAGCCCAGGCTACCCCTGCTACATCCCAATGGAAAACAATTACAAACACAAGATCCAATATGATATTGATAATGGTCGATATGGCCAGGAATAGTAAAGGTTTTCGACTATCCCCCAAACCTTGGAGGATCCCACTGTTTATATTATATCCAAAACTCGCCAGTGTCCCCAAAAAGATTATTCTCATGTAGGTTGTTGCCATGGGTAAAATGCCCTCTGGTACATTCATTAACCTCAGCATGGGCTTGCTGATAAGTATACCTACAAGTGCTATGGGAATTGACACAGCAAATAGAAATATATATATGGTGTCCACAGTCCGCTTTAATCCATCCATATCGTTGGCCCCATAATATTGGGATATCTTTATGGTGGCACCCTGACCAACCCCCATAAATAGTGAGATAATCATAAATATTACGGGAAAGGTGGTACCTACAGCAGCCAGTGCGTCAGTTCCCCTGACGGCGAAGTTGCCCACTACCATGCTGTCTACCATATTATATAACTGTTGTAATATGTTACCCGCCAATAGGGGTAGGGCAAAATAAATAATCAGCCGGGTTGGATTGCCAACCGTCATATCCACCCCAGCTGCCTTCTTGCTGTTTTTTGGATTCTTGTTGTTTGACATGCCTTAACTCCTTCATATTATATATAATAGCAAATACGCCACAAACAGATTTCTGAAAATCAATCGGCCTCCCTCATAGTATAAACCTCTCCAACTGCCTCAGGACCGGGAATAATACACCCTATCCGGCAAGGCTTTGTCTTTGAGAAACGAAGAAAGCATTTTCTATTATAGAGCAAATGATATGGAATAACAAGTTCTTATAAAAGAAGGAATTCTGGGTTTCAATTATCGGGTAAAAAAAAAGGCCCCCGATAAATCGGGAGCCTTTTAGCGCTGTTATATCAGCATTTGGATGCTTATTTGTTTGCCTTCCAGTCAGCATATTGAGCCTTTACCTCTTCCAGAACCTTGTTGATGCCTGCATCATCAAGGGCCTTCAAGAAGGTATCATACTCATCTACACGTACACCGCAGTTCAGGGAACGTTCCCATTCGGTTATAACTGAACCGATAGAAGTAAATTCTGCAGCTACGCTGTCACGTTTGAAGCGGAAACCCAGGGATTCATGGGCCCATGCTTCAGCTGTTAAGGCTAACATCTGATCATATTTTTGAGGATCTTCGTTAGCAGACAGCTTTTGCTTGAATTGGTTACCAAGTGTCCACATACCACCATGAGAGTCGGACCAGCCGTTGGCGGCTTTGGGTTCTACAAATCCATCAGCATTCAGGTCATAGTGTACACCTTCGATACCCCAAGCCATTATATTGAGGAGCTCTTCATTCTGATGCATCTCATTGATATACATCATAGCACGTGCAGGATCCTCGGAGGTGATTGGAATACCAAGCATAGATCCGCCGGCATGGGTGGTTACGTTAACAGATGCGGAGGTCTGATGCTCAACCAACTTAAGTTCGGGGTTACCGGATTGGGCCATAAGTTCCTTGGCCTTAACCTGGCCGCCCTTCAATACGAAGTCGGTGGATACCAGGAATGCACCGTTATTCAGATAGTCAATGTTGCTGAAGGAGCTTAAGTGGGAGTCAGGATGTAGTAAGCCGTCCTTGTTCCACTTGGCCATGATTTCACGGCGGTTTCTTCCTGCCATGGGATCGTCTTCGGTCCATTGAATTACAGGTTCGCCATCGGTAGCACCAGGTTCACCGATATACATGGTGATGGAGCTCATGTCGGCGATAAAGCCCTGTATGAATGGGTCAAAAGCGGACCATCCACCGGTGGATAGCAAGGGATAGGTTCCCTGTGCATACTCTTCACTATTCTTAAACTCATATAGGATTGGTTCAAGATCTTCAACAGTCATAACCTTAGTTACATCGATATTGTACTTCTCAGTCAGGGTTTCATTCCATATCAACCCACCAGGTACGCAAAGTTCCTTGTTGGTTGCTACGCCATATAGATAACCATCAACTATATTGGCAGGTACGAAGTCACCCAAATCGATCTTGGTCTGAGGTGCATATGTGGATAACAGGTCACCATAGGGGCCATCGGGATCATTTAGGGGCAATAATACGCCTGCTGTTATGTTGTCCATATAGCCCATCCATTCGGGAGTCCAGAAGATATCGATCTTCTCACCAGAGTTTAGAGCCACTTTTGCCTTCTCGTTCCAGTCACGACCGGATATCATA
>JAAYRX010000236.1 GCA_012518535.1 Clostridiales bacterium
TTAGATAGTCTAAAAGATATCGAAAAACCTTATGAAATGTGTTGGAGCTTAATATATAGAAAATTAAAAGGTAATAGAGGTTGTACGATGATTTTAGATTATGAATTTGATCGAATTCATAATCTAATTAAAAAAAAGAATAAGGATGTAGAGCTTACTGGAGACAATTTTAGTTATGACCCACTAAAAGAAGAAATCATAGAGATCTTAGATAGTAAAAAATACTTGGGTAATCAATATTCGATAGACATATTTAAGAGACTACTTCATAAAGAAAAAACTAAAAAAGCTTTTGAAGTTCATTTACAGGCATATATTTTACAAAACTATGATAGGGGACAATTATATGATTTCTTATTTGAAAAAACATATAGAACTAAGTGGATAGGAAACGAGGTATCCTGTGGTGTTGGGATGCAGAGAATAGATATAATGACTATCAGTGAAGACTCAGATAAAGTTAATATAAAGATAATAGAGTTAAAACAAACTGGACCTTATATTGAGATTATTGAAGGGCAAATAGATTGGTACGTGCAATGGTGTATCGATTATGTTGTTCCAAATTATATTAATAAGAATATTACTATACAGCCAATAGTTTTGGCAAAAAAAATAGAAGATATAAAAGAGTTTAAAAAAGAGAGTTTACAATTCAAAAGGAACCAGGAAAAGGTAAAAATAGAAAACGTGTCGTATATAGCTTTTGAAGTAGAAGAAGATGAGATTAAATTTGAAAGGGTGTTTTAAATAATAATGTTTAACTTGATATATAGTTATTTAGGTGCAATAATGGTATGGGAGGAGGTTAGATAATGAATTATATAGGATCAAAATTATCCTTGATTGATTTCTTAGTAGAAACAATTGATGAAGTAGTTGGTACCAAAGACGGAGAAGGCTTAATCTTCGGAGATTTATTTGCAGGTACAGGTATTGTAGGAGCTACATTTAAAGAAAAAGGCTATACTGTTAAATCCAATGATATACAGTATTATAGTTATGTATTAAATAAGCATTTTATAGAAAATAATAGCCCTATAGACACAGAAATTCTAGATTACCTTAATAATATAGACGGTGTAGATGGATTTATTTATAAAAATTATTGTGCTGGCTCAGGTAGTGGACGAAATTATTTTACTGATTACAATGGCCGTAAATGCGATGCAATTAGAATTGAATTGGAGAAGCTGTATGAAAATAAAAAGATAAACACTTCTCAATACTTTTATTTTTTAGCAAGCCTTTTAGAATCCATTGATAAATATGCAAATACAGCATCTGTATACGGAGCTTTCCTAAAGCATATAAAGAAAAGTGCTCAAAGAAAGTTTAAGCTAGAATTGTTGCCTATAGTAGATGGTGGTAAAAACGGGATGGTCTATAATGAAGATATTAATGAATTAATTTTAAGTGTTGAAGGAGATGTTCTCTACTTAGATCCCCCTTATAATCATAGACAATATTCATCTAATTATCATTTGTTAGAAACAATTGCAAGATATGATAATCCAGATATAAGGGGCAAAACAGGTCTACGAAACGATGATTCAGAACAAAAAAGTAAATTCTGCTCAGTAAGAACTGTGGAAGAAGAGTTTGATTTTTTAATTAAAAATGCAAAATTCAAGTATATATTTTTAAGCTACAATAATGAAGGACTTATGCCTTTGGAAAAGATTGAAGAAATAATGAGTAAGTACGGAGAGTATTCAGTTTACACACAAGACTATAGGAGGTTCAGGGCTGATAAAGAGGAAAATAGAAATCATAAATCCTCTAAAACTATAGAATATTTACATTGTTTAAAAAAATCTCTTGCTAATTAATTAGCAAGAGATAGTGTTTATAGTTCTCCAGATTCTATGAGTCTGTTTATACCGTCCATATTAAATCTAAACTTAAAACAATTTCTATTATTATGGACTTGAAACTCTCCTATAGAAACGTTACTATATTTTACAGTATTACTCTCATTCCAAGACGTTTTTGTTTGAGTAAATGTAAATTTATCTTTCAAAAACTTTTGGCCTAAAGAGTGATGATATACTTTATAAAGTGGGTAGTTTGTTAACTCTCGATTAGAGTTGAGGAAATTATAAAAATGTATGAGATAATCACAATCAAATAGATTGTCCCAATATATAGACATAACTTCATCAATCTTATCAATAGTTACATTTTTAAACAGTTGAGCTCTTTCATGATATTCAACTGGAATAACAAAATCTTCATAAAGGTGATTAAAATAAGTGAAATATGTATCACTTGTTGGCTGCCCAACGTTCTGAGGAGCAACCTTTCCTTGCAACCTTTGGTTAGTTTTTACAGATAGGGTTTTCCCATCAGCTAATAGAAAATCAACAGGATTTTGATCTCTGGCGATAAGCTTGATCGGTGTCGGAATCTCTTCGGAGTTAAATGCTTCTTTAACTACAGGGCCTAAAGAATCGACAATTTGCTTATTAGATCTTGATCTGTAAAACTCGTCTACAAATACATTAAAGTGATCTGCTATAGCTACTTCAGCAGAAATTCCAATAGTTTCATTATTTATTCTCAATGTGTATGACCTCCCTTTTTATTAATTTTAACACATAATAATCTAAAAATATATGGAGGGTGAATAAATGGCAAAATATAATGATTTAGATATGAAAAAATGGAAAGATTATTCTGATATCTTTACAGAAAGTCTCTGGCTTATAGAAAAAAGAGATAATAGCGAGGGGCACAGTGCTTCATATCATGGGAACTTTGTTCCACAAATACCTTATCAAATGCTAAGAAGATATACTAAAAAAGGAGATTGGGTTTTGGATCCTTTTATGGGTAGTGGAACAACATTAATTGAAGCAAAAAAAATGGGAAGAAATGCTATAGGTATTGAGATACAAGAAAAAATAGCGGAAGAAGTAGCAATAAAAATGAGCCAGGGAAGCTTCTTTGATTCCCCGAGTAATAAAACTGAAATAGTAGTAGGTGACAGCAAAAAAGTTGATTTAAAAGAAGTCTTGGATAAATATCAAATTGAAAAAGTGGATTTTATAATTTATCACCCACCCTATTGGGACATAATAAAATTCTCTGATAAAACTGAAGATTTATCTAACTCTAAGTCACTGGAGGATTTTTTAGAGAACCTAGATGCCGTTATTGAAAATACAATTCAACACCTTTCAAAAGACAGATACTGTGCAATTGTAATAGGTGATAAATATGCTAATAGTCAATTAATACCACTAGGCTTTTATTGTATGAATTTATTTACGAAGTACAATTTAACACTTAAGGCGATAATTGTTAAAAATTTTGAAGAAACAAAAGGAAAAGCAAATCAAAGATCACTGTGGAGATATAGAGCCCTATCTAGTGATTACTATACATTTAAACATGAGTATATAATGATTTTCAAAAAGTAAAATAATTTAAAAAAACTAGAGCTTGAAAGAAGGCATTCAATAAGCGAATGGCTTCTCTTTGTCGTTAAAATATCTTGAACTGAAAAGGGAGGTAAAATGGAGGATTTAACGAAATTACAACACGAATTAGAAAAAGCAATCCCATATCTAGGTCAATGGGAAAAACAAAATAATTATCAAGATAGACTAACAAACTTTATATATAAAAGTGATAATTTTATGGAAGTAAAAAGAAAAGCTGAAGAAAACAATGTCTCATTAAGATATACTCTTCATAGATGGTATAATTTTCATACGTCAATTACGGCTGAAAAGTTATTTATAAAGTATGGAGCTATAAAAGAAAAAGATACTACTCATAAAAGCATTGATTTATATATTAAGGGGATCCCATACGATATAAAATTAACAGTTTATCCATTTAGGTATAATAAGGATGTGGATTTACATACAAGGTCTGGTAAGGATGATTTGATTCGATGGTTATATAAAAATCAATCTCAGCAAGGTAGAAAGCATCTCAAAAATAGATTGTTTCTTGTTTGTAAAGATACACAGAATTATAGAACATCTATAAATAATTTAAAGCTTAAGAGTAGATTTGATTTATTAGAAAAAGGTATTAAAACCTATTTCGATTACTATGCTGAAGAAAAATTTAATGAATTAACAGTGATTGATAGTGGAAATGAATATGAAGTTTTTTCTGATATAATAGTTGTATCATCTTAAGAATAGAGTAAGAGGTATTCAATCAGTGCAAGTTGGAAAAGCATAAATCTTTTTCTAATGGATAGAACCACAACAGGAAGAGTAAAATGCACCTTGGTAAATTGGACAGGAGTTGCTTACAAGATACCTAGATTAGAGATGGATAAGTGCAAAAATAGAGAGGGTATTATTTATAGGCCCCAAGAGCACAAGAAAGATTAAAGTGAAGATTATTTGACTGAAGCGGTAGTATTTACAACACTAAGCAATTAATTTTGACCGAAAGGAATTAGCTAAATTGAAAATAGATTTTTCAATTTAGCTAAAAATACAAAAAAATATACTGTCAAAAACAATATGAATCCTACATCTGGGAATGTAACGGAAGGAAAAGGTTGAAGAGCTATCTATTTTTGGCTTGCTTATTTTAGAGGACTGTAGAATATACGGAAAGAATCATAAAGTTATTATAAATGAAGCTAAACGTGCAACTGTATATATAGACCTACGGATCTATTATGAAAGAACCTTAGGGACTGTAAATAGTACCATTGCACATGAATGTTACCATTGGCATAGGCATCAACCATGCCATATGTTAATGAAAGCTATCGGTCATAATAGTAAGTTAGGGAAAAATATAAAATGCGCAATAGAGACTAATAAGAGAGACAGCAAAAAATGGAATGCTGAAGAGTGGCTAGAGTGGCAAGCTAATGATATAGTAATGTGAATTCTTATGTCATCAGATACTGCAAAAATCAATATAAATTCCTTGTTTAATAAATATAAGTTCAAAGAATATGAAGAAGAAAACTTAGAAAACTAGAGTTTATAATTGATGAATTATCTGAATTCTATGAAATTTCTAAGCAAGCTGTAAAAATTCGGATGAAAGAATTAGGTTATTCTATTGTTGATGGAGTATACGCATATGTAAATGGATGTTATATTCCTATAGGAAGTGATTCTTATGCATAGTAAAAAACTTAAATTAATTTAGGTGTTTACAAATGACTTACCAATAAAAAAGTTATATGAAAGAGTTGATAAAATTGAAAGTACGTGGGAAAAGTATAAATTTATTTCTTATGGATGGGACAGCAGTTGGAAGGGTAAAATGTACACTTGCCAATTGGACAGGAGTCGCCTATAAAATACCTAGAACAGAGCTTGATAAATGTAAAGAACGAGAAGACCTTAGACAAAGTGGAGTATACTTTCTCTTCGGGGTATCTGATGATACTGGAGAAGATATTGTATATATAGGGCAAGCAGGAGTAAGAAAAAACGGAGAAGGTATTCTTTATCGCCTTCAGGAACATAAAAGAGATTTAGATAAGGACTATTGGACTGAAGCAGTTGTTTTTACTACATCCAACAATTCCTTTGGACCAACAGAAATAA
>JAAYRX010000143.1 GCA_012518535.1 Clostridiales bacterium
GACCCTGAAAAGGGATTTGAAGAGTTTATGAACCAGGCCAAGATAGCCGGTTATGACAAGGTTAAGGAAGAGTTTGAGAGACAATGGGATGTCTTCCTGGGTGAAATGGGCCTTAAGTAAGTTTCACCTCTAAAAAACAATAGTTATTAGTAGATTTCTCCCCTGGTGTATTGCCGGGGGGGAAATTTATATTTAAGGAAGGTGAGATCCTAATGAATAAAACAAATAATTATTTCGGAAATGGGACCTCCGTATATGAAAAACGGCCCCATGATCCATTGGCCGTTTACCTAACTTCAGATAACTTTCCTGTTAAGGCAGACGGAGTGGCTGACGACACAGATGCTATTCAGCAGGCAATAAATGAAGCGCAGAAAAGATCGGGCTACGGCATTGTTTTTATACCTGAGGGCAATTATCGCATCAGCAGGACAATATACATAAGCAAGGGGATACGGTTAATTGGGTATGGTAAAAAACGCCCCGTTATTATGCTGGGAGAGAACTGCCCGGGCTTCCAGGAAGGTGATCCCAATGATAAGGGACAGGCAAACTATATGGTTTGGTTTACCGACAGGCTGCCAAAGCCCGCAGAACCTGTCAGGGATGCAGGTGCAGGTACCTTCTACAGCGCCATATCCAATATTGATTTTGAGATCCGGGACGGCAATCCGGCGGCTGTTGCACTCCGCACCCACTATGCCCAGCACAGCTTTATATCCCATATTGACATACACATTGGCCAGGGTAAAGCCGGGATCTTCGATGTCGGAAATGAAATGGAAAATGTCCGTTTCTTTGGCGGGGAGTATGGAATCTATACCACAAAGACATCACCGGGCTGGCCCTTTATGATGGTAGACACCTACTTTGAGGGACAGCGCAGGGCTGCCATTAGAACCCAGGAAGCGGGACTTACTATAGTAAGAATGACAGTCCGTAATGTACCTGTCGCCATTGAGACCGACCCAAACCTATACGAAAAGTTGTATATGGAGGATTCTCAATTAGAGAACATTAGTGATACCGCCCTTATAATCAGCAACGAGTTCAATACCCATACCCAAATCAACCTACGAAACGTTGATTGTTGTGGGGTGAAGCGGATGGCGAAATATCGGGAGAGCGGGAAGATCATCGAAGGTTCGGATAATCTCTACAGGATCGAAACCTTCGTCCACGGTAACCATATCGATGGCCTGCAGATTCCTGCAGAGATGAAGGTAACCTGCCGGACCAAGGACTTGGAGACCTTCCCAAATCCGTTCAAAAAGGATATACCTCGGATTCCAGGCGTGGAGACCTGGGCAAATCTGAAAGAGCTGGGGGCGGTAGGCGACGGGGAAACCGACGATACCGAAATAATTAGGGATATAATCGAGAAACACCGGGTCATCTATGTGCCACAAGGCCTTTACCGGGTGACGGATACCATAGAGCTAAAGCCTGATACCGTCATCATTGGACTGAATCCCATTGCTACCCGGTTTATATTAAAGGATAATACAGAAGGTTTCGGCGGCCTCGGTGGACCTAAGGCATTATTGGAAACCCCAAAAGGCGGCAGGAATATCGTTATGGGTATAGGCCTTGATACTGCCGGCAAGAACCCTCGGGCTGTAGGATGCAAGTGGATGGCAGGGGCAGATTCCTACATGAACGATGTTAAGTTCCTGGGAGGCCATGGGGGGATGAGCAAGGACGGCGGCTATGTTCCTTCATACAACGAGACTCGTACTGCAGATGCAAACCCCGAATATAAATGGGATACCCAATACTGGAGTCTATGGGTAACCGATGGCGGGGGCGGTACATTTAAGGATATATGGACAGCCAGCCCCTATACTGCTGCCGGACTCTATGTGTCTGACACTTCTACGGAAGGCCGGATCTATGCCATGTCCGTTGAACACCATGTACGCAATGAAGTAAGGTTTAAGAATGTATCCAACTGGAAGGTGCTGGCCTTGCAACTGGAGGAGGAGGTGGCCGAGGGTCCCTATTGCCTGCCCCTGGAGATCCAGGATTCCAGGGATATGGTCTTTGCAAACCTCTATATGTTCAGGGTAATCTGGCATACCAATCCCTATCCATATGCTATAAAGACATGGAATTCAAAGGATATAGAATTCCTTAATGTACACAACTACACCCAGATAAAATACACCTTTGACAATACCTTATATGATGCCAGCACCAATACGGAAATTCGTCCCTGGGAGATAGCCAGACTTTATCTGGACGGTAAGGCATGTTCGGATGAGGCGAATATACCCGGTATTTGTGCTGATGCAAATGCGGAGAATGGCCTTAAGGAGTTGGCCGGGGGTTTTGAGTTTATAGACGGAATATGTGCCGACAGTAGCGGTGACATCTACTTTTGCGACAGCAGGTGGAAAAGGATATATAAATGGTCCCCCAAAGAAAACTCTTTGGCCCTGCTTACGGAGCTACCCTATAAGCCATTGGCCCTGGCCTTCGATACGGAAGATAACTTACTCGTTGTAATAGAGTATTCCCCGGCCAAAGGAGCTACGATCGGCGGAGAACTTGAAATATATCCAAAACCGGAGGATTCAAAGGGAACCTCCCATGGATATTGGTACAGTGTGAATTCCACAGCCAAGGTGGTTTCCATAGATCCAAGCAGGCCTGACACCAGTATCCGGGTGCTGGAGCAGGTGGATATAGACTCGGTAAAGGAAGTATACAAGGCCTTGCATCCGGCAAACAGGTGGAGGGACGGACACGACTTCCTGGAGGTCTCTGTAAACAAACCGGCCAGGTGTTTTCTAGCACCCGATGGAGTAACCATCATTCCGGTCTGTTATGATTTGATGAGGGCAACCAACTTGCTGGAGGCATATCCCAATAAGCCCTTCTATACAGTGGATGAGTATAATAAGAAGACGGTCCTGTTCGATGTGGACTCAAAAGGCTACCTGGAAAACCCCAGGATCTTTGCTGAAAAAGGGGAAAGCAATATAGCCGTTGACCATAAGGGCAATATCTATATACCCGACGGACAGGTATATGTCTACAGCCCTGACGGTAATCCATTGGACGAGATTAGGGTACCCAAAAGACCTTCCGGTGTGGTTATTGCCAGGGAGGATGGGGACACCCTGTTTATTGCTGCACGCTCTTCATTGTATGCAGTATCCATTAAATAATAGAGGCATGGTTTTAGTAATTACTGCTAATGCCTATTGGAGACTTAACTAAATCATTAGCCCATAGTGGTACAAATATCCTAATGCAAGTTAATGAGGAAAGATGGGCTGGGAATATCTTTTTAAACTCAATAAGTAATAGTTTATTGATGATAAATGTAGTATACTGTATTTATGGAAAACACACTGTTATAACACAAAATCTAATGATATAATTGATTTTGTATAGAGGTCTTTTTCTAACATATCTAAACAACAGGGGGTATTATGCATGGAAAAATTGAAAGCTGGTTGGATTGGTTTTATCAGACCCGATGATGATTTTTGGGGGAACCTTGAAAAGTTATCCGCTCTTGGCTACCAGGGTATGGAAGGTGGCGAGGCGCTGCTTCAGGGTGATGCAGAGGAGAACCTGAAAAGGTTTCATGACTTGGGCCTGAAGGTTCTGACGGTTTCTGCGGACATGGATAGTTTACGTGAGGGTAAATACGAGGATATCATTAAGAGGGCTAAACAGCTGAAGACCGATAGGGCTACCGTTTGGGCATGCTCCATAAACAGTTCATTCTGGGATAAAGAGCCTGTATATGACGAGGTTATGAGGGATATAGAAGTTATGGAAAAGGCTGCGGTGAAGTTTGACGAAGAGGGTATACGGCTGCGTTATCACAACCACCATCAGGATTTTTTGGTGAGCTTTAATAGTATAACCTGCTTTGACCACCTTATTTTCAATACAGAAAAGCTAAGCATTTTGTTGGATGTGGGCTGGGTAACCAACGGTCTCCAGGATCCTACCAGGGTTATGGAGCGTATAAAAGACCGGCTGGATGCTATCCATGTCAAGGACTATATAAAAGGCGAGTACCGCGAGAAGGAAGGTGGCTGGGCTCCCATCTTTACGACCCTTGGTAATGGAGAATTGAAATTATTGCCTGTCTTGGAAACAGCACAGAAGATTGGCATCGAATGGGCAGTTGTTGAGCAGGATCAAATGCACAATCTATCGCCTATGGAATCTTTAACGGTTAGTTACCTCAATATGAAAGAAACCGGTTTGGTCCTATAAGCCAATGCCCTGAAGAATAGGGGATCAGCGCTTTTAAAGGATTGATTAAAAATAAGAATATGCTATTGAGGCAGGGTGACAGCACCATCTTGGGCAGCCGTCGCCCTGTGAAAAAGCTTATGGAGGGATTAATGTGAGAGATCGAGATAAGCTGGTTGTGGGCGTACTCCCGGTAAAGAGAGGCTTTCTGAGCCTGGAAGTTGCCATGGAGGAGAAGGATAAGCTGTTTAAGGCCATCAAAGGGGTAAAGGAAGACTTTGTAACACTGGTGGATGTAGACGATGTATGCGAGGGTGGTGTCCTATTCAAGCTGGATGAGGTACAGCCGGTTGTGGATAAGTTCAGGAAAGCGGAAATTGATGCCCTCTTTATCTGCCATTGTGACTTTGGTGAAGAGCAGGCCCTGGTAAAGGTGGCAAGGGAGTTTGACGTTCCGGTTCTTCTGTGGGGAAATAGGGACAAATATCCCAACACCTTTGAAATGCGGGGCAGGGATACCCAATGTGGTATGTTTGCCAGCACCAAGGTATTAACCCGCAACAAAATAACCTTTAGCTACATCTACAACGTGGATGTTGAGACGGATGAGTTTATGGACGGGTATGTGAACTTCCTGAGGACTGCCAATGTGGTCAAGGCAATGAAAAGGCTCAAGATTGCCCAGATCGGCATGAGACCTCAACCATTTATGAGCGTTATCGCCAGCGAAGGGATGTTGGTAGAGAAGTTTGGGGTAGAGGTTGTTCCCTTCTCCGTTCCCGCGATCCTTCGGAGCGTAGAGGAGTTGGCCGCTGCCAAAGGCTCTCAGGTACAAGAGGAAATGGACAGCTTTAAGGAGCGTATGGATTGTTCCCAGATGACGGAAGAGCAGCTGGCAAAAATAGCAGCCCTGAAGATTACCATCAGGAATATGATGGTAGAATCCGATTGCAGGGCAGGTGCTCTTGAATGCTGGAGCCTATTCTCCAGAGAGATAGGTCTGGCACCCTGCATGATCGTGAGTGAATTGGCGGACTTGGGCCTGCCCTTGTCCTGTGAGATGGATATAAACGGGGCCATCACATCGGTTATTGCCGATGCCGTGACCTTGGGTGATAGCGCAGTTTTCTTCGCGGATCTGACCATCCGTCATCCTGAAAACGATAACGGCGAGCTACTATGGCATTGTGGACCCTTCCCCTATTCCCTGAGAGATCCCGACAAATCGGCCAGGATGATAAATGGTCAGGCCACTTGGGAGCTCAAAAAGGGTGATATTACCATCCTAAGGTTTGACGATATCGGCGGGGAATATAGTGTTATCGCTACCGAGGGTAAAGCCATAGACGGCCCTGAAACAACCGGGTCCTATGTATGGTTTGAATCCCCCTGCTGGAAATCCCTGGAGGAGAAGTTTATCTTCGGTCCCTATATCCACCATGTAGCAGGTGTATATGGTAATTATAGCCGGGCTATCGAGGAAGCTGCCCGCTATCTGCCCATCAAGTGGGACGAGGTAGGAACAGGACCCAGGAGCCTGTAAGGATTAGTAAGGATATATCCGCTTCTCTAAGAGGCGGGGTTGGACGGGTAAAACGGGCGGTGGATATGATCTTTCGCCCGTTTAAACCTGCCTGGTGGCAGTACAGAAATCGGTTGCATTATCTGACTTGGTTTTAGAATTTTTGTTAAATTTATTTCTGCGACATATGAATTAAGGATAATATTATACGACAACCGGATACTGATGTAGAATGTATGTCGTAAACATACAGGATAAAGATGGGAGTGACGGAAGATGCCTCTTGAAAGGACATCTGCAATACTAAGAGACGGCGAGAAAAATGGATATGGTGTGGCTGCCTTTAACATTTTTAACTATGAAACCATCGCATGGGCAATACAGGCTGCAGAAGAAGAGCGGATACCGGTTATAATTCAGTTTTATCCTGGATTTGACAGGTATATACCCATGGAAGTAGTAACGGCCGCTACCAAGGAATTGGCAGCCAAGGCCAGCATCCCGGTGGGACTGCATTTGGATCACAGCAACAAATACGAGGATGCAATAAGGGGTGCTGAATGTGGTTTTTCATCCATCATGATTGATGGTTCCACCCTGAGTTTTGACGAGAATGCGGAGCTGACAAAGAGAGTAGTTGATACTGCCCATAAGATGGGAGTAGAGGTAGAAGCCGAATTGGGGCATGTAGGTTCAGGCAACAATCTGGATGACTTTACAAACACCAGCCTCTTTACAGATCCCGATGATGCAGCAAGGTTTATAGAGATTACCCGGGCGGACAGTCTGGCAGTTGCTGTCGGCAACGGCCATGGCCCCTATGTGGCGACTCCATCATTGGACTTTGACCGGATACAGAAGATCCATGCGGCCATACCCGTACCCCTTGTTATGCATGGGGGTTCCGATATCCCCGATGATCAGATAATAAGATCCGTTGAATGTGGGATGAGCAAGTTTAATATTGCAACAGAGTATAATCGGAGCTTTTATAAGGCAATGAAGAAGAGTATGGACGATGATCAGGCACAGGGCAATATTTTCAGGTGTTTGGCCCAGGCGGAAAAGGAAGTCAAGGAGTTTATAAAGGCCAAGCTGAGGGTCTTAAATCCCAAGTCATATCGCTTATAGGTGGCGAATCATCTGTAGATGATCACCTTAATTGATAAAAACAGATAGCTTCAAAATGCCAATCATAAAAAAAGTTGACACGGCTTCCTGGTATAAAAGCAGTATTGGGAAGCCGTAGGTTTTTCTATTGGATGCATTTGAAGCCAAAGGGGTAAAATTGTTTTAGCTGGAGGTTATAGAACCATGGAAAAGATAAGAGGAGTCAATTTAGGGAATTGGTTGGTCCTTGAAAAATGGATGCACCCGCCTCTATTTCATGGGGTGGATGCCGAGGATGAAACCGACCTATGTTTATTGTTATCGGATGATGAAAAAAGGGCACGCCTGAAAACACACCGGGACAGCTATATTACAGAATACGATTTTCGCTATATAAAGAATATGGGAATGAATATCGTACGCCTGCCCGTACCGCATTTTGTTTTTGGGGACCGCCCGGATTTTTGTGAACCCTATGTACCTTGCATTGAATATGTAGATAAGGCATTTGAATGGGCCGAAAGAACGGGACTCAAGGTTTTAATTGATCTGCACACCGCACCAGATTCACAGAACGGCTTTGATAACGGTGGGATATGCGGGGTTTGTAAATGGCACACAAAAGAGGAAAATATAGAGCGCACCCTTGAAGTGCTGGAGATGCTTGCAAAGCGATATAAGGACAATGATGCCCTATATGGAATACAGTTGCTTAACGAGCCCCTTGCCCCCGTTATGTGGGAATTTATTAAGAAGCGCTATCCACCTTCCGACCCGGAACGGGCAAAGGGCTCAGGTGGTGTTCCTACGGAGGTGTTACGGGATTTTTATACCCGGGGCTATCATAGGCTGCGCAGGCACCTGGACGAAGACAAGGTAATCATGTTCCATGATGGTTTCCGCCTAAAGGAATGGGAAGGTTTTATGCAGGGGCCTGAATATAAGAATATCATGTTCGATGCTCATATCTATCTGGCAATGACCGACCATGATCTACCGGAGACTATCCGCCTCTCCCATTATCTCCAGAAGTTGGAAGAGTACGCTGAAGGCCTGCGTCATATGCGTCAGTTCTTCCCTATTATTATAGGTGAGTGGTCGCTGATGCATAGGATAACCGGTATGGAAGACTTTTCTGCAACGGAGCTCAGGCATTCCTATAGTACTATTGCAAATGCCCAGCTCTTTACCTGGGAGAGCGCAACGGATGGCTGGATATTCTGGAGCTATAAGTTGCTATCCGAAAGTCCTGGCTGGAGCCTTCGGGACTGTATACAAAAAGGATGGTTTCCTGATAGGATCTAGCGATCACCATAATCTGACCCATAATGGTTGAAAATAATTACACTATAATATTGTTTTTGCTTTGTATGGTTTCCGTTTATGATTATAGTAATGGATCTATTTTCATAAGCGGGAACCATTATAATATAAGGACTGAACGAGGTGTAAGATAAATGATTGACAGGAAAAAGGGATTTTTGCATTGTCGTGGTAAGGATATAGTCGATGGGGAAGGAAATAAGTTCCAGGCCCTGGGTTTTGGACTGGGAGGTACATTTTATCCAGAGGGATATATGTGGCAGGTGTTTGGGGGGCCGGAACTTCCTGAAAAATTCTGCGAGTCACCCACCTATATTTTTAATGGGATCCAGGAAATAGTAGGATATGAATGGGCTAAAAAGTTCTGGGACAGATATCTGGAAAATTGGACTACCGAGGAAGATATCAAAACCATGGCAAAATGGGGAGCCAACCATATACGACTTCCCTTGACATATAAGACCCTGACTGATAAGGATGGCAGTTATTTGGAATCAGGATTCGATGATATCGAAAGGGTCGTCTCCTGGTGCCGTAAATACGGCTTATATGTTGTTCTGGACCTACATGCAGCACCCGGGGGGCAGAATCCATGGCATTTTTGCGACAGTAACGGCACCGCCAGGCTATGGGTAGAGCCGGACCGATACTGGGCATGGACTATCAACCTATGGAGGGAGATAGCCAGAAGGTATGCAGATGACCCGATCATTCTTGGTTATGATCTGCTCAATGAGGTGATACTGCCCGAGGGGCATTCCACCAAGGAACTGCGTGACTTGTACCTGGCTATTACAGAAGCTATCCGCGAAGTGGATAAAAACCATATTCTATTCATCGAAGGAGATAACTTTGCCAGGGATTTCACCAACCTGGAGCCTTTCGATGACAATATGGCTTATTCATACCATATGTACAAGTATGATGGGCCGGATCCGGAGCTATCCGATATCCAAATCTTCCTTGATTTGAGGGAACGCTATAATGTACCCCTATGGAATGGCGAAACCGGCGACAACAATGGAAAGTGGTGGACCAACAATATCAAACTCCATTTGGAAAATAATATAGGAATTTGTATGTGGACCCATAAGAAGATAACAATAGAATACCAACCCTATGTTGTCAGGCTGGTTCCGGGCTTTAAAGAGATAGCTCAATACATAGCCGGACGGGGAGCTAAACCGGAGGCGGAGTATGCGAAAAGATCGTTGATGGAGCAGGCTGAGGCTATGGCGACAGATCAGTGTGTCCTTCATGAGGAATTCCTGGAGGGATTTGGTTGGTTTAAGTCATTAAAGAAGCTTTAAAGAGTAGAAGTTGGGTGGATAAGCTGTGAACCTTGGGGTTTTATGGTAAAATAGGACTGAACGGTTCATCCCTTAACGATAAAACCCCGGGAATTTGATAATCATGCACAAAGGATTGATTCAAGATGGCGAATATGAGGTTTCCGCAGGATATTTTCTATGGGATAAAGGATCAGAGGATAATTGAGGTAATAAACTCAATCCCTAGGGAAGACTTCTTACCGGAGAGTCTAAGAGACTATGCCTATGCAGATACGGCACTGCCTATAGGATCCGGTCAGACCATATCCCAACCGTCGCTGGTAGCCTATATGACTCAGCTTCTGGAACTGACAGGCAGGGAAAGGGTACTGGAGATAGGGACGGGATCCGGATATCAGACCGCTATTTTAGCCGGGTTGGTTCAAGAAGTATATACCGTTGAGATAATTCCGGAACTCCACGAAGAGGCCAGGCAAGCCTTGGATAAAATGGGCATTGATAATGTCCGATATAAGCTGGGCAGCGGTTATGAAGGATGGGAGGAGTATGCCCCCTTTGACGGAATTATGGTTACGGCGGCACCTCCCGAGATTCCTCAAAAATTGGTTGAGCAGCTAGGGGATAAGGGAAGAATGGTGGTACCGGTAGGAGACAGGAATCAGACCCAGATTCTCAAGTTAATAGTAAAGTCCGGGGACACAATTATTGAAGAAGACAAAAGTTTTGTAAGGTTTGTGCCCATGGTGGAATAGCCCTATACTTCCATTATATCCGACTATTCTCCATTTCCAGATTCAAAAGAAAGGTCTTTATTTCAAGGCCTCCGGCGTAGCCCACCAGGGACCCGCTTGAACCTACAACCCGGTGACAGGGTATAAATATGGGTATGGGGTTCCTGTTGTTTGCCATGCCTACAGCCCTGTAGGCTGTGTTTTTACCAATGGATTCTGCGATATCCTTATAACTCCGCCTTTGACCATAGGGGATCTTCAATAGGCTGGCCCACACCTTTTTCATAAACTCCGTGCCTGTAGGATTAAGCCTGAGGTCAAAATCCCTTCGCCGGCCTTTAAAATATTCATCCAACTGCCGGGCAGCCTCTATTAAGACAGGTGTTTCCCCGATGGAATAAGCCTTAGGAAGGGGACTGCCTTCGAATAGGACATGTGTGATGTTGCCGTCCTTCTCAGCAATCATCAGTTTACCTATTGGAGTATCATAGTAGAGAGCTTTACCCATAATTGATCCTTCCTTTCCTGAAATCCATACATCCTGGTAACTGACCTGAACTAAAGGCTCGAATCTCCAAACTGCGAAAACTTGGGTTATTGATGGAGTGGCTTATACCATAATCGGCTATTTATAAGCCTTTATAAAAGTACTCTTAGAATGTTTCTGAGCGTTCAGTAGCCATTATGTCTTAACTGACGAATTACGATAATTTTATCAAAATAACTACTATTCTACAATGGGAGGAACCCCAAACATCACCTAAGATGGCCAGATTATGGTATAATGATCAAAAAAGGGAGGGATATGTCATGGATGGATATAAGATTATTGCATATTTGGCTGATTGGGCTGACTGGGAGGTCCAGGATGTGGATGCCAAAAAACTCACCCATATAAACTATGCATTTGCTACCATAGATGATGGCAGGGTGGTAGCAAGGGTTTTGGACCGTAGTCTGGGAAAAATCCATCTCCTGAGAGAGATAAAAGCCCAAAACCCACACTTAAAGACCCTTATATCTGTCGGTGGCTGGGGAGCCGATGGTTTCTCGGATGCTGCCCTGACAGAGGATGCAAGGAAGCTGTTCGCCGATACCGCCGTGGAATTCATGAAGGAATACGACTTCGACGGTGTTGACATCGACTGGGAATACCCATGCTCATCGGCGGCAGGTATAGTGTCAAGGCCGGAAGACAAGGTAAATTTCACCCTGATGCTGAAGCAGCTTCGCCAGCGCCTGGACGAGGAGGGCGAGCAGGACAACAGGCATTATCTTCTCACCATAGCAGCTGGCGCAGGACAATACTTTATTGATGGTAGCGAGATGGGGGAATTGCAGAAATACCTGGACTTTATCAATATCATGACCTATGATTTTGCTACTGGTGTAGACAAGCGAACAGGCCATCATACCCATCTTTATGAATCAAGGATCATCCCGGGAAGCAGTAGCGATAAGTCCATGAGACTTTTTATGGCGCAGGGCATACCTGCATCCAAGTTGGTATTGGGAGTAGCCTTCTATGGCCGTGCCTGGTCGGGGGTGTCCGGAGAAAATAATGGTTTGGGCCAGGAAGGGGTTCCCGGGGCCGGAGGGTTTGATACCTCCTATACCAATTTGTCTGCCAATCTAATCAATAAAAACGGTTTTACCAGGTATTGGGACGAAGATGCCAAGGCACCCTACCTTTATAATGGGGATATCTTTATTTCCTACGATGACGAGGAGTCCATCGGTTATAAGGTGGATTATATTAAAAAGACCGGCCTTGGTGGTGTAATGTTTTGGGAGTATTCCTCGGATAAAACGGGTAGTTTGCTGCAAAAGTTGTATGAGGGACTCGGATCATAATCGTTCCATCTCGAAGATTTTGATCTATTGTGGCAATTCATATATAAGGAAAAGTTTAGCTTTCTATAGCGATTCCATATACTGATAAAATGCGTCATTTGACATCTCCAAAAAAAGGGGATGGATCAGGTGGCGCATTTTTTATTTTACACACAAAATACCTTGACATGTGTAATAATTGTATGTAATATATAAATGTAATGATAATCATTATCATTTAGGTCCGCTATTATCAATTAGATCCACTTATATGGGAGTATTAATTTTTGCTGCCTAAGATCCTACATGGGATTTATTAGGCATAAAGTATGCCCATAATCTAAAAACAATAACAGCAAATGATATCGGAATTTAGGGGGATGGGGTATGGAAATGAGAACTTTGGATTCTCTCAAAGTTGGAGAAAAAGGTATTATAACTGGTATCGACGGCGGCAGAACAGCTATTATCAGGCTGTGTGAGATGGGATTTAACAGGGGCAGCGAGGTCTGCATCGTAAAGAATGATATAGGGCCCATTATCGTTAGTCTTGCAGGCAGCAAAATAGCTCTGGGATGGGGGCTGGCCAGGAAGATTATGGTACAGCTGAAGGAGCCGAGTATGCAAAATGCAGGAGCTTGGGATAAGGGGGGCATGAAGTATGCAGACAATAGCATTAGTAGGTAATCCCAATAGCGGTAAGACTACCATTTTCAATGCTTTGACCGGCACCAACCAGCATGTCGGTAACTGGCCGGGGGTGACGGTAGAAAAGAAGGAAGGAACTATTAAATTCCAGAACAGGGAATTTTCCGTTATAGATTTGCCTGGCACCTATGGCCTGGGGGGATACTCAGAAGACGAAGCCATTGCCAGGGATTTTATATTAAAAGGCGATCATGATATTATCATAAACGTTGTCGATGCTACCAATCTGGAGAGAAACCTCTATCTGACAACCCTGCTCATGGAGATGGGTGCCAATGTAATCATAGCACTGAATATGGTGGATGATGCGGAGAAAAGACATATTAAGGTAGATTATGAAAGATTGTCCAGGGAGGTGGGTATCCCGGTTGTTCCCACTGTTGCCTCCAAGGGCAAGGGGCTTGACAGTTTGATGCAAAAAACAGTGGATAGCATAGGCAGGGACAACAAAAATAGAGATCTCAGCTATGGAACAGAGATAGACGAAAGGGTTGCCTTTTTAAAGGACCTTATCGAAAAACACCAAATAGGAAGGGAATACCCCTCCAGATGGCTGGCGGTAAAGCTCCTGGAAAATGACGAAGGTATAATTGAAAACTACCAGGACAATGAGACCTTTAAAGACAAGCTATTGGCCGAGGTACAGAAGATCGTGGATGAGATCCTTGCCACATCCGGAATGGAACCGGAAATGGTGATTTTGGATAAGAGATATGAATTCATTAACCAAGTTGTTAGTAAGGCGGTAGTCAGGCCTAAAGAGGAAATAGATACCATAAGC
>JAAYRX010000144.1 GCA_012518535.1 Clostridiales bacterium
CAGAAAAAATACTAGGGCTTCTCGAAAGTTATGACTTTGGGGATAATGAAATAGTAGAGGAGATCATAAAGAGGAAGGATCACCTTATCAAAAAATCCATTTGGGCAATAGGCGGTGATGGTTGGGCCTATGATATCGACTATGGAGGACTTGATCATGTTCTTGCCTCAGGGATGGATATAAACATCTTCGTTATGGATACAGAGCTCTATTCCAACACCGGCGGTCAGAGTTCCAAGTCGACCCCAGCAGCCTGTGTCGCCAAGTTGGCGGCTTCTGGAAAGAAGACCAGTAAAAAGGATCTGGGTCTAATGGCCATTACCTATGGTTATGTTTATGTAGCCCAGATAGCCATGGGCGCCGATATGAACCATACCATAAGGGCTATAAATGAAGCGGAAAGGTATAAGGGCCCATCCCTTATTATCGCATATTCGCCATGTATCAGCCATGGCATAAAAACAGGGATGGGGACCAGTATAATGCAGGAAAAGAAAGCCGTAGAGGCGGGGTATTGGCACCTATACAGGTTCAACCCTGATCTTCGAGAAAGAGGAGAAAACCCGTTTATTCTGGACTCGAAAAAACCCACAAGGGATTATAAGGAGCATATCCATGGGGAAGTACGTTACTCACAATTGATGAATATTTTCCCGGAAATTGCTGATGATATGTTCGAATTTTCAGCACAAAATGCTACCGAGAGGTATAGAAGATATTCAAGATTGGCAGAGCATGAGATATATTAGCTAAATCAGGAGAAAGAAGAAACGGGGGCTTCTGCTATTGCCCCCGTCCTATTTTTGGTTAGTGTCCACATACTCTTTCGCATTTCTTATCTGTGTCTCATTAGGCAGGTTCACCTTTGAATCGGGTTTGATGTTTTCGGCGTCTGCCCAAGCGGCAGTACAATGATTCTCTATTGGTACCAAGGCATTTTTAATCTTATATCTGCCCTTTGGCATATCTTCCTTCATCTGCATTCCTCCTCCAAGAGAGCCAACCCTTTATGTCAGCTCATAATCAATTAGTGACCCTATTATCTTTACCTCAAATATGGTTTTTATGTCGTATTCATAATAATGGGATTTTTAAATTGGGATTCAATAGCTTGTATTGTAAAATTTGCTTCATAATTGTAGGAAGTTTTGATAGAATAATCATAATAAGCATATCTGATGTTTTAAATCATAGCTAGGGGGTAATTAAATGGATAATCTAAAGCCGGATGTTGTTACTTATCTGCAACGAATTGGATACGATGGACCGTTGGACGGAAGTGCCAAAGCCCTAGCAGGAATACAGGAAAGACATCTTCATTCTGTACCTTACGAGAATTTTGATATAATGGCCCGGATACCCTTGTCCTTGGAGATACCCGATTTGTTGGATAAAATTGTATGTCAGCGAAGGGGTGGCTACTGCTTTGAATTGAACGCCCTGTATAAATGGCTCCTGGTAGAACTGGGTTATCCTGTAACTAGCTACTTTGCAAGATTTTGGCGTGATGAACCTAATCCCCCACCCAAGAGGAGGCATCATGTATTAAAGGTCAAGGCAGAAGGGGAATACTATTTATGCGATGTTGGTGTAGGCGGGATCATCCCCAGGTGGCCCATAAAGATGGTGGAAGGGCTTGTACACCATCAAGGAGATGAGAGTTACCGATTGGAATGGGATGATTATTATGGATGGGTACTTTGTGAACTTAAGAATGGTAAATGGGAGTGGTTATATTCCTTTACTGAAGAACAGCAGCTACCAAAGGACTTTGTAATGGCCACCTATTGGTGTGAGAATTCGCCTGACTCTATCTTCATTAACGAGGCAATGGTAGCCATACGTACAAGTGAAGGGCGCAATACCATCTCCGGAAAGGAATTTCGTGTTTTCACCGGTGATAAGGTGCATACTTTTATCCCTGAAACCAGGGAAGAGTTTTCAAGGGCATTAGTTAAGTACTTTGGACTGGATATATCTTCGATTATCAATAAAGTATTTCATTGATCTTTCCACATAAATATCGAAAAACTTTTGAAATTTTGATCTAAATCAATGATTTAGCTAAAATATGGGTTTATAATAGAACTACAAGAAAAAGGAGGTAGTAGAAATGACCACAAAGACTTATCAACTGGAGACATTGGTATGCCCCAGCTGCATGGCAAAAATAGAAGGGGCCTTAAAGAGGATAAATGGAATAGAAAAATCCAAGGTGTTATTCAATTCCAGTAAAGCCAAAGTGACCTTTGACGAAAGCGTAGTGGACTCTGACACCATTAAAAAGGCTATAGAAAAAGTAGGTTTCGAGGTACTGGGCGAGAAATAGACTATTTAGCTGGATTTAGAATCAGTATCGATATGGGGGTTATTGTATGTTATTATGCAATTGCATGAAAAGGGATGGAAAGAACTGCATTGAGCTTGTACCTATATTCAGTAATCTGAACTACGATGAGATGATGGAGATAGCCAGAATAACAAGGGACAGGACCTATGAAAAGGGTAGTATGATCTATATGGCGGGGGATAAGGATGAGAGCCTCTATGTCATACATGAAGGAAAGGTCAAGATCTCCAGGTTATCTGATTCTGGCAAGGAGCAGGTTCTAAGGGTCTTGGGACCCGGTGAGTTTATGGGCGAGCTTACCCTGTTTAGCCATAATCCCCTGACTGATAATGCCGAGGCTTTGGAAAAAACAGTAGTATGTGTTATAAATGGCGCAGAATTGAAAAACCTTATGTCCAAGTATCCAGCCATTGCCTTTAAGGTGCTGGAGGAATTAAGCCGAAGGCTGACACGAGCTGAAAACCTAATAGAGAATATTAGCCTTCACAGCGTAGAGCGTAGACTGGCCGACACCCTACTGAGCATGGCTGACGACAAGGGAAAAATTGAACTTAAGATGAGCAGAAAGGACCTTGCATCCCACCTGGGTATGAGCAGGGAAACCCTAAGCCGTAAATTGTCATCCTTCCAGGAGGAGGGATACATTGAACTTATAGGTCATAGGAAAGTAAAGATCCTGGATGAAGATGCCCTGATGGACATAGAATAATATTGTCTGCCTGCATTAAATCGTCTTTTATGCAAACAATAGAGTAACTACATCTTTATTGAAAGGCAGGTAGTGCTCTATGAATATGATAGATGGTCAGGGTCCATTTTTCCCCTATCCTTTCATTCGGTTTCCTGATCCAGAGAATATGGATGGAAGCAAGGTAGCAGATGAGAGATATCACGTTTTTGTTAACGGGGATTATGTTGGAGACAGGCTGTCCATAGCCCAGGATGATGGGGGATGGCAAGCAGTGGAAGATTATCTCAAGAGTAGGGAATTTAGTGGATATCGAGTGACCAAGGACGGAGATCATATATACGTTGATGTGCAGGACGAGGAAAAGGCAGAGGAAATACGAAACCATCTAAGTGTTTATACACAGATAAGATAGTAATAGACATATTAAAATAGAAATAGCCTTGATATAAGGGTCAACCCCCCCTATATCAAGGCCATATTTTGTTATTGGTGTAACCTCTTATATTAGTTCATTAGCCCATTGTATACGAACCTAATGGCTATTGAACGCTCACTCGAAGAAGCCTATCGATTCCAATCTCTAATCCGGCGTCCTGCTTAAAGCAGAAACTTTTCCATATTCCAAAAGCCAAGTCTTCTTAACCAAATCAATGTAGTTATCCGCTTATCAAAGAATTACTTATATTTGGATAATAGAACACGTAAATTTATCCTTTGTAATTACCTTACTGTCAGGTGGATGCAGTGGCGGTTTCCCTTGTTAGATTTTGAATCCACTTAAACCTATTAACCTTGACAACGGCAACCCCACACTTGAGGATCTGGTCACACTTCAGACAGGCAAATACTACTGCGGGAGGAGCGTTGAAGACGTAATGGGCTATAAGTGCCGATGGAATAACAACAAGCCACACGAAGATCAAATCATTGATGAGGACGAAATAGATAGCCCCCCCTGCCCTTACAATACCGGTTAGCGATGACATCTGATATGAGGTGCCTATTATAGTAACGGACAGGACAACTATTAGCTGTTTCGTTAGCTCGATGGTCTCATCGGATATATTATATAACAGCAAAATGTAATCCTTTATGAGATATAGGATAGCCCCCGAGGCAAAACCTATAATTAGAAAGAGTATCTGCAGTTTCTTTGCATATTCCTTAACCCTCTCGTATTGCCCTGCACCAACGGTTTGTCCGATAATAACCGAGGTAGCACCAGCTGTTCCGTAACAACCAACGGATATTAGGGAAAATACTATATTGGCGATGCTGACAGAAGCCTGGGCTGTAGCTCCAAGTTTTCCTATGATTATGCCCTGAACCGTGAGATTAAGGCCCCAGAAAATATCTCCTAAAATGACAGGGAAACCATATTTGAAAAAATCCTTTAATAATACATAGTTCGTTTTTATCAAATCTTTAAGGCGTATTTTCAGTTTTTTATCAACGAACCTAATATATAAAATCATAAGTGGCAATTCCATAATCCGTGCGATTAAGGTAGCAATGGCAGCTCCTTTTACACCCAGGGCGGGAGCGCCCAGGTTACCGAAAATGAATACCCAGTTGAAGAAGACGTTAACAAAGAAAGTAACGATGGATAAATACATGGCTACCTTGACAGTCTCTACGCATCGCATAGATGCTATTAATACCTGGGTCACACAGAAAAAAATGTATGTGTAGCGTATAATCTTCAGATAGTCCAGGGCTTCCTTCTTAACGTCAGGCACATCGCTGAAGATCCCAATTATTTGGCCAGGGAAAAACAAGGTTGCCAATAAAAACAGGAGGCCTGCTCCTAAACTGAATTTTAATGCAATGCCAATCAGGTCTTTTATGCTTTTTAGGTCCTTCTTGCCCCAATATTGTATCGCTAATACCGTCAAGGCCGTACTAAGACCTATAACCAGCATATGGAGGAGGTTTTGAAGCTGGTTTGCTGCAAACACCCCCGATAGGGCATGTTCACCCAAGGATCCAACCATGAGGTTGTCGGCCAATCCCACCGACATAGCTATTATATTCTGTAGCGCAATGGGGGCTGCTAGTTGCAAAACCCATTTATACAAATTTCTTTTTGGTGACGCCTCCATATAACTGTCCCTTCTTTCCGTTGATAATATATGAGCCTATGATACATATATAAATGTACATTGTCAATGTCTTAGGTCTCCATTTGGTACAAGCTATCATTCCAGTGAGTAATTTAAAACCCTTGATAATTGTCAAACTGTACACCTTTTATCACCTGTGGTATAATGATTTTGCTACAGATTAAGGTAGATTTATTTGGTGAGATTGACCCCCATTCTTCCCTGGGTTGGTCTATAATGTTGATTTTTGGTTAAACTCAAATCGAACAGATATTCTTGTATTGTTGGCCTTTTAATAACATTTAGAGAGTGAGGAATACTAATGGCACGAACGGTAGGTACAACAGTAAGGGGTATAATAACCCCCATACTCAAAGAGGGTGATGATTTAGTACGTTTTGTAGTTGATTCTGTCCTTAGAGCCATGAAGAGTGAGAATTTTAACCTCAGAGACATGGATGTACTGGGGATTACCGAATCCCTGGTTGCACGAGCGCAGGGTAACTATATACCTCTTGATGATATTACCGTAGATATTAATAGATTGTTTACCGGAGATATTGGCCTCGTATTTCCTATTCTGAGTCGTAATAGATTTCTGCCCATACTCAAAGCTTTAGCTATGACGGAAAAGAAAATCCATGTTTTCCTAAACTACCCATCTGATGAGCTGGGAAACCACTTAATGCAGGTAGAAAAGATGTATGAAGTGGGGATTAACCCTTATGCAGATCTGTTGACTGAGAAGCGATACAGGGAATTGTTTGGAGGTAGGGTGCTACATCCATTTACGGGCATTGATTATGTGGATCTGTACAAGAGCGTTGCTGTCAACGACAATATTGAGATATATCTAACCAATGATCCAAGATCGGCCTTGGATTATACCAAGGAAATTTTAGTTGCTAACATACATGACAGGTTTAAGACCAAAGAAATCCTATTGGATGCGGAAGCTGAAAAGGTATTATGCCTGGATGATATCCTGACCAGGCCTGTCTCAAGCAAGGGATATAATACGGAATACGGGTTACTAGGCTCCAATATGGCTACTGAGACCAGTATTAAATTGTTTCCGAGAGATTGCAACAAAATAGTTATGGAGATCCAGAAAGTCCTAAGGGAGGAAACAGGCAAACATATTGAAGTCATGGTATACGGCGATGGCGCTTTTAAGGATCCCAGAGGAAAAATCTGGGAGCTGGCCGATCCCGTAGTATCTCCTGGGTACACTCCCGGTTTGGAAGGGACACCTAACGAAATCAAGCTCAAGTATATTGCGGACAGCCATAGTGGAGTCGTTGCTCCTGAAGATATGGCTGACCTGGTGAAAAGTAAGATCAGGTCCAAGGACCAAAACCTAATTGGCAAGGCTGAATCATCGGGGACGACCCCGAGACAGTTGACTGATTTATTGGGCAGCCTATGTGATCTGACCAGCGGAAGCGGTGACAAGGGGACCCCCGTAGTGCTAATTCAGGGTTATTTTGATAATTATGCCTCGGAATAGTGCTAATTTAATAATGCCCATTTATGTTACTCGGATTTTGGGTATAGATTATATATAACATCCAGGGGTATTTCCCAAAAACAAGGGCAGAATGGAATGAAGAAGTATAAACATTATGTCCAATAGGGCATAACCCTATTATATTAATTAACGGATCAAGGAGGTCATATAATGGGCTTTACAATCAACGAAAAGGTCACCTGGGTAGGTAAAATTGACTGGGAGTTAAGGCGTTTTCATGGAGATGAATACTCTGTGGACAGAGGTTCCAGCTATAATTCCTATCTCATAAGGGATGAGAAAACTGTTCTCGTAGATACTGTGTGGAAACCCTTTGCCAAGGAGTTTGTAGCGAATTTAAAAAAGGAAGTAGATTTAAATGATATCGACTTTATAGTGATGAACCATGGAGAGATAGACCATAGTGGTGCTCTGCCGGAATTAATGCGGGAGATCCCCGATACTCCCATATACTGTACTGCCAATGGGATAAAATCCATTAAGGGACACTTTCATGAGAATTGGAATTTTATACCTGTTAAGACCGGAGATACCTTAAAAATAGGACAAAATGATCTGGTGTTTGTGGAGGCCAGGATGCTTCATTGGCCAGATTCCATGTTTACATATATGACAAATGATAATATTTTATTCAGCAACGATGCCTTTGGTCAACACTATGCCTCGGAATACATGTATAACGACCTTGTGAGTCCTGATGAGTTATATAGTGAGGCGATCAAATACTACGCAAACATACTAAACCCCTTCAGCAGTCTTGTTAAGAGAAAGATTGAAGAGGTCGTCAAGCTCGATATACCAATAGACATGATATGTCCAAGCCACGGCATTATATGGAGGAAGGATCCCCTGCAGATAGTGGAGCAATATATGAAATGGGCACAAGATTATCAGGAGGATCAGATAAGTATAATATATGACACCATGTGGGAAGGTACCAGACGTATGGCTGAAGCCCTGGCTGAAGGTATAAAAGAGGTTGATGACAAGGTCAATATTAAGCTGTTTAACACATCAAAGACGGACAAGAACGATGTCATTACTGAAATTTTTAAATCAAAAGCTGTTTTATTGGGATCCCCGACGGTTAATGGAAGCATTCTTACATCCATGGCGGCTATTGTGGACCTTGCCGGTGGTTTAAAGTTTAAGAACAAGAAGGGAGCAGCCTTTGGCACCTATGGTTGGAGCGGGGAATCGGTAAAGATCCTTACCCAACACTTAGAGAATGCGGGTTTTGAAGTAGTTAATCAGGGTATTCGCGAAATGTGGAATCCTGATGATGCGGGGCTCGATAGATGCAGGGAGTTTGGCAGAGAATTTGCCCAAGCTCTATAAGACCTATAGATATAAACTGATTGATATATAAGAAAAGCTAGTTCACCATAGAGGTGTGCTAGCTTTTTTGTTCTGATGTATGGATATAAGGCAATTCAACTATCATTAATTCAACTATCTTTGGGTGGCCAGGAAGAATAATGCTATGGTTCCGGGACCTGAGTGGGAACCGATAACCGGGCCAATATGGCTTATAAGAATATCTTTGACACCAAGCTGATCTCTTATCATATCTGCTAAATAGTTTGCATCCTCGAGGGCATCGCCATGACTGATAAAGACTGTTTGTTGTTCTGGATTGACTGCAGTCTCTTGCATTTTCTCAAGAAGGCCCTTTAAGGATTTTTTTCTACCCTTAACCTTGGATACGGGTACCAGGCGTCCCTCATTATCAACATGAAGGATAGGCTTTATGCTCAATATGCTGCCTATAAAAGCAGCAGCTCCGGATACCCTGCCACCTCTCTTCAAGTGCTCCAAATCGTCTACGGTGAACCAATGAGCTAACCTGAGCTTATTATTTTCTATCCATTTAATAATATCCTTATAGCCTAATCCTTGATCCCGCAATTCCAAAGCCAGATGTACCAGTAAGCCTTGGCCCATCGAAGCACTACGGGTATCAATGATTGAGATGGATGCTTCCGGATACTCTTCCAATAACATTTGCTTTGCCATTACAGCATTATTATAGCTACCGCTTAGGGCAGAAGAGAAGCACATATAAATAATGGGTTTTCCCAGCTCAACATATGGTCTGAAGAAGTCAACATAGGTATGGGAATTAACCTGTGAAGTAGTTGACATATGACCCTCCCTAACCCCATTATAGAAATCAGTATAGGATAAGGTCTGTCCCAAGTCATCTTTTCGATCTTCACCCTTATAATTGAAGGTAAAACTCAAAATGGGCAGATCGCGTTTTTTTACATATTCCAAGGGGAGATCACTACAGGAATCGGTTATTATGATTGGTTGCACGATTAACCTCCTTTATTCAAATATACTCTGAATGGTATGATTCTCAACGGTAGGGCAGCCAGGATATCGAATTAAAGCGCCCTAGGAGTTTTATTTATTATATCACAGTTGATGCTATTTCATAGTCTCAATTTTTAAACTGTGTCACATCGCTTTGATCTATGGTAAGAATCCTCGCATCAGGTCATCCAAGGTATCCCTGCGTCTTATTAGAACATCCTTACCCTCCGCTGTTATGAGGACTTCGGCAGGTCTAAGCCGGCTGTTGTAGTTGGAGGACATACAATAGCCATATGCACCGGCGTCCACTATACCTATAATGTCCCCTTCAGCAATTTCCGGGAGAAGCCTGTCTCGGGCAATTATATCCCCGCTTTCACAGATATTGCCGACTATGGTAACCTTATTATAATTTTTTTCAAGACAGTTTTCATTTATTTTATATACTTCAATATCATGATGAGCATCATATAACATAGGACGAGCCAAAACGTTGAAACCAATGTCTGTTCCAATATAGCTCGTACTATGATTTTCCTTAATGGTGTGTACCTTACCCAAAACCACCCCCGATTCCGCCACAATATAGCGGCCGGGTTCAACTATGAACTCTACCTGCTTTCCGTATTCCTTAGCCCAATTCTCCAGGATCGGGGAAAGTTTTTTACCGAAATTCCTAAGATCGAGCCGTGGCTCATTCTCCTGTTTTCGATAAGGTATGCCAAATCCACCGCCTATGTCTATAAAATCCAAATCGGAAAATTCTTTGGCAACAGACAGCAAAAGTTTTGCGCCTTCAATAAAGACGTCTCCCTCCATAAACAAGGACCCCAAATGATGGTTAATCCCCACTATTTTTAGTTCGTATTTCCTGGCAATCTCCTTTACCCTGGGGATAAGCTCCAGGTCTATACCAAACTTGGTATCATCACCAGCGGTTATTACTTTTTTATGATGGCCTACACCAAGACCGGGATTCAATCGAATGGATACGCTGCCGCCAGGGTTCATTTCACCGTACTGCTCCAATTGGGAAAGTGAATCTATGCTTATTAGAATCCCCTTGTCTATGATAGTTCTCATCTCTTCTTTGGATATGTTATTGCTTATATAGAAGATTTCCTCGGGCTTATAACCGGCTTCCAGCAGTATATGCACTTCACCTGGGGAAATGGCATCGGCATGGATTCCTTCCTGACGAATTATCCTTAAAAGTTCCAGATTAGTATTGGCCTTGCAAGAATAATTGACTGAAAAACGGGGATATGAAACCAAGGATACCATCTCCCGGCATCTCTGCCTAAGGATAGATTCGTTATAGACATATAGAGGGCTGCCGTATTTTTTGATCAACTCCCTTGGTGATGTATTACCATAAAAACTGATTAGGCTGGTAAAATAATTGTCCATAGTAAATGCCTCCGATCTAATAATGGGGATGGAACCGATACCGTAGCAGATCCGTACTTCAAAAACACTTAATCTGCGGTGCTTTTCGCAGTATATAAATCAGGTAAAGGTTCTAAGACATAATGATCTAGATACTAAAAAATTCGTTATAAATCATATACTAACAACATATCCCGGCTTTAGCTATCCACATAATACGGAAAAATGCTTTTGCTGTCAAGAAAAACAGGCTTTTTCATTGCAGGGCAGGATATTTCGAATAATTGTAGAATATGTGATATTGTGGGCTATTACCAAGGGGATTATAGCTAGAGAGTATACCTTTAGGAGGGGACAGAATGCTGGCTAAGGTAAAGAGCGCTGGGATATTTGGTGTCGAAGGGTACATGATCGATGTTGAAGTGGATATATCCAATGGGTTGCCGGTCTTTGACATTGTAGGATTGCCGGATATATCCATTCGCGAATCAAAGGAGAGGGTACGGGCTGCCATTAAGAACAGTGGATTTGAATTTCCAATTAAGCGAATAACCGTAAATATGGCTCCTGCTGACACCAAAAAGGAAGGCCCAGCATTTGACTTGGCCATAGCAGTGGGAATTCTTATAGCAACCGGTCAGATTCCTATAATGGATAATCTTGACCCTATTTTTTTGGGAGAATTATCGCTGGATGGTACTCTAAAACCCATAAGTGGTGTTCTTCCCATGCTCTTATCCATCAGGGATGAAAATAATGCCGTCGTTCTACCCTATGAAAATGCAAAGGAAGCCAGTAACGTATCCGGGGTGACAGTATATCCCTGTAGAACATTGGCTGAATTGGTGGAGTCTTTTAAGAATGGTTCGGGTCCCCTTCCATACAAAAGAACAAGTTCTAACAGTGCCGTATTTAAACCTTCTTTTGAAGATGATTTTAGCGATGTTAAGGGTCAAAACGGGGCAAAAAGAGCCCTGGAAGTAGCTGCAGCAGGAGGGCATAATATTATTCTGATGGGGCCGCCGGGTTCCGGTAAAACCATGTTGGCAAAAAGGCTGCCTACTATCCTTCCTGATCTGTCCTACGAAGAAGCCCTGGAGATTACTAAGGTTTATAGCGTGGCAGGCATGTTAAAGGAGAAGGAAGGAATCGTTGACATCCGACCCTTTATGTCCCCACACCATACGATCTCAAGCTCAGCCCTCGTAGGTGGAGGGAGAATACCCACACCGGGACAGATTAGCCTTGCCCACCATGGGGTGCTATTCCTGGATGAACTTCTGGAATTTAAAAAGGATGTTCTGGAGGTTCTCAGGCAACCCCTTGAGGATGGAGAGATTACAATATCCAGAGCCCAGGGTACTGCAGTTTTTCCCTGTAAATTTATGCTGGTTGCCAGCCTTAACCCCTGTCCATGCGGTTATTGGGGTGACGCCGACCATGAATGTACCTGCACACCCAATGAGATCCGCAGATATTTAGGTAAGATATCAGGCCCCTTGTTGGACAGATTCGACATACATATCGAGGTTCCCAGTTTATCATTTCAGAAGATAAGCGGGAATGAAAAAGCAGAATCATCAGAAAGCATTCGGGAAAGGGTCAACCGGGCAAGGGAAAGACAGGTCTTACGGTACAAAGAAGAGGGTGTGTTTTACAATGCGCAATTAAGTCCCAAACAGATAAGAAAACACTGCAAAATGGACAATTATGGTAAGAACTTAATGGAAAATGCTTATACTGCTATGAAATTGAGCGCAAGGGCATATGACAGAATCCTAAAGGTTTCAAGGACCATAGCCGATCTTGAGGGGTCGGATAATATAGAGGCAAACCATATAGCGGAAGCCATTCAGTACAGATCCTTGGACAGGCAGTATTGGGGATAAATGCTATATTGACATAGTATAAACGCTTTAGAATAGGGGGGCTATAGTTGGAGAAGTTTGAAGAAAGGATATATTGGATATGGTTATCCCAGATCCCCGGCATTGGTGCTAAACGGTTTCATCTATTAGTAAAGCAATTTGCCGGAGCTTATGGTGTGTGGTTGGCACCGAAAGGAGAGTTATTAAAGCTAGCCCCGCAACTAAGCGTTAATGTAGTAAACGAGATAATAAACCATAGGAAAAACGAGGTATTGGATAGAATTTTTCAGAGTTTAAATTCTGAACATTATAGGATTGTCACTCTCCTGGACCAGGAATATCCCGTTCTATTGAAACACATATTTGATCCACCCCCGGTTCTTTATTGCAAGGGTATGTCCATCAAAGATATTAATCCTTCAATCGCAATTGTCGGTTCCAGAAGGTCTACTGGTTATGGAAGGCAGATGGCTGAAAGGTTTGGGTTCCAGCTGGCTGAAGCAGGTGTCACTGTAGTAAGCGGTCTGGCCAGGGGGATAGATGCCATGTCCCATTACGGCGCACTAAAGGCTGGAGGGAAGACCGTGGGGGTGCTTGGTTGCGGTATAGACAGGGTATACCCACCGGAAAACCGAAAATTATTTAGTACCATGGAAGAAGAGGGGGCAATAGTATCTGAGTATCCACCCGGGACATCTCCCTTAGCAGGGAATTTCCCTGCCAGAAATCGTGTCATCAGTGGATTGGCAAATGGGGTATTGGTGATAGAAGCGGGTTTGAAGAGTGGAGCTCTGATTACTGTTGATTTTGCATTGGAACAGGGTAGGGATGTCTATGCCCTTCCGGGCAACATCAATGTGCATCAGAGTGCAGGTACGAATAAAATATTAAAGGAAGGGGCAAAACTGGTAACCGATGTCCAGGATATTCTTGAGGATTTGGGGATAAGCCAGGAAGATTCTGGAGATGCGTCGGAGCCCCTGCAGCTTGATTTTTTTGAAACCCAGGTGTATAATGCACTCCAAGAAGGGGAGAGGCATTTGGAAGAGCTAGCAAAAGATACAAAAATCGAGCTACATAAACTAAATGCAGTTCTGACTATGCTTGAAGTTAAGGGGATAGTAAAACAAATGCCAGGCAAAATATTTATTAGGAACTGGGATGCTTAATACCAATGGAGGTTATAGAATGGCACAAAATCTGGTAATCGTTGAATCACCAGCAAAGGCAAAAACCATTAAAAAGTTTTTAGGAAGAAATTATAAGGTTGAAGCGTCTATGGGACATGTTAGAGACCTGCCCAAGAGTCAACTAGGTGTGGATGTGGAGAATGACTTTGAACCAAAATATATTACGATAAGAGGAAAGGGAGAAATCCTCAGCAAGTTGAGGAAGGAAGCGAAGACGGCGAAAAGAGTATTTCTTGCAACAGACCCGGACAGGGAAGGCGAAGCAATATCATGGCATCTGGCTCAAATTCTTAAGATAGAAACCGATAGTCCTTGCAGGATAGAGTTCAATGAGATTACAGGCACCGCTGTTAAGGAAGCTGTTAAGAAGCCCAGGCCTATAGATAAAGATCTGGTCGATGCCCAACAGGCGCGTAGGGTTTTGGATCGTTTAGTGGGATATCAAATTAGTCCACTGTTATGGAGGAAGATACGTAAGGGTTTAAGTGCCGGTAGGGTACAATCCGTGGCAACAAGGTTAATCTGTGATAGGGAAAGGGAGATCCAAAGCTTTGTTCCCGAAGAGTATTGGTCGCTGATAGGTAATTTTTGCAAAGATGGTGATAAGCAGGTCTTCGAGGCCGCTTTTTATGGTATAAATGGCAAGAAATTAGAACTGAAAGAAGAGAAACAGGTCCAAGAAATAATGAAAGACCTAAAAGGTGCTGATTATATCGTGGACGAGGTTAAGAGGGGCAACAAAAAGCGAAATCCCTCCCCGCCCTTTACCACCAGCACCCTCCAACAGGAAGCATCCAGGAAGTTGGGGTTTACAGCCCAAAAAACAATGTTGTTGGCTCAACAGCTCTATGAGGGAATTGATATTAAAGGAGAAGGGTCTGTAGGTCTTCTTACCTATATAAGGACAGATTCTACAAGAATATCGGAAGGTGCTCAAAAGGAGGCGCTGGAATATATACTATCCAAGTATGGAAAGGAATTCAGGCCAAATAAACCCAATCAATACAGGGGCAGAAAAGGAGCCCAGGATGCCCACGAGGCCATAAGACCTACAAGTGCTTTAAGAGACCCTGAATCTATAAAGGATTCCCTGAAAAGGGATCAATACCGGCTATATAGACTGATCTACCAAAGATTTCTTGCCAGTCAAATGACACCGGCACTATATGAAACTATGACCATCAGTATCAAGGGTAAGGACTATATATTTAGGGCGAATGGATCACGGAAGGTCTTTCCGGGTTATTCCATTATCTATGAAGAGGGTCGTGATGACGGTAAGGAAGAGAAGGAAATTGATTTGCCCATCTTGAAAGCCGGTGACAAAGTGCTCTTGGATAAATGGACACCAAATCAACATTTCACTCAACCACCCCCGCGCTTTACAGAGGCCACCCTGGTACGCGCTTTGGAGGATATGGGGATAGGCAGGCCCAGCACTTATGCGCCTACCATCTATACCATCACATCCCGAGGGTATGTTGAAAGGGAAAAAAGAACATTGATACCCACAGAATTGGGTTTTATAGTAAATGATTTGATGATGGATTATTTTGCCGATATAGTGGATTATCAATTTACTGCGGATATGGAGGAACGCCTTGACAGTGTTGAAGAAGGGGAAAGAGCTTGGAAGGATATAATTAGGGATTTTTATCCTTCCTTTAAGACCCTATTGGATCATGCAGATGGAGATATACCCAAGATTGAAATAGAGGATGAGGTTTCCGATGTCATCTGCGAGAAATGCGGTTCAAATATGGTCATAAAGACAGGGCGGTATGGTAAATTTCTGGCTTGTCCCAACTTCCCGGAATGTAGAAATACTAAACCTATAGTGGAGGAAATAGACGTCCCGTGCCCTAAATGCAGTGGTAAGGTAGTAGTTAGGAAGACCAAGAGAGGGCGTAAATTTTACGGATGCAGCAACTATCCAGAGTGCGACTTTGTTTCCTGGGATCTGCCGGTAAAAGAACCCTGTCCGGAATGTGGGTCCTACATGGTTGAAAAAGCACAAAGGGGCGGGATAAAAACCCTTGTTTGCTCCAATGATCAGTGCAAATATAAAGAGGAAAAGAGAGAATGAAGGAACTAAAAGTTAGAGTAATAGGCGGTGGTTTAGCCGGATGTGAAGCCGCATGGCAGCTGGCTAACAGGGGTATAAAGGTGGATCTTTATGAGATGAGACCACAGGTGATGACCCCTGCTCATACCACTTCAAACCTTGCGGAGTTGGTTTGTAGCAATTCTTTGAGATCTGACAGATTGGAAAATGCAGTGGGTTTGCTCAAGGAGGAGATGCGAAGGCTCAACTCCCTAATCATAAAAGCAGCAGACCTCAATCGCGTACCTGCAGGAGGGGCGCTGGCAGTGGATAGGGATTCGTTTTCAAGGTATATAACGGATACCGTGGGAAACCATCCGAATATCCAAGTCCATTATCAGGAAATCAAGGAGATACCCGATTCAGGATATACCATTGTTGCGACAGGTCCCCTATCGTCATCCGGTATTTCAGGGGCTATTGCGCAGCTTATGAAGGAGGAGTATCTCTATTTCTATGATGCGGCTGCCCCTATTGTAACCCTGGAATCCCTGGATAAAGGCAAGGTGTTTAAGGCCTCCCGATACGGTCGCGGTGACGACTATCTCAACTGTCCTATGAACAAGGAAGAGTATGCAAGATTTTGGAACGAGCTTGTTAATGCTGAAGTTGTAACCTTAAGGGATTTTGAAAATCGGGTATTCGAAGGGTGTATGCCTGTGGAAGTGATGGCTAAAAGGGGTATGGATACCCTCAGGTTTGGTCCCATGAAGCCTGTAGGCCTGGTAGACCCCCGTACCGGAGAGGAACCCTATGCCGTGGTACAGTTGAGACAGGACAATCATGAAGCGACATTATACAATTTGGTTGGCTTTCAAACGAATCTGAAGTTTGGTGAGCAGAGGCGGGTCTTCTCCTTGATTCCGGGACTTGAAAATGCAGATTTTATTCGTTATGGGGTTATGCATAGGAATACCTTTATAAACTCCCCCAGGCTTCTTGACTCCTTTTATCGGATGAGAGAGAACAACAGAATATACTTTGCCGGCCAAATAACCGGTGTTGAGGGGTATGTTGAATCGGCATCAAGCGGTCTTGTAGCCGGTTATCATCTGGCAGGAACCCTGCATGGTGAGCAAATTGCCCAGTTTCCCAGTACTACCGCCATTGGAGCACTGGCCCGCTATATTTCCAACCCGACTATTGGAGACTTCCAACCTATGAACGTCAATTTTGGGATTATGGAACCTCTGGGAAAAAGAGTACGCAACAAACAACAGAGAAACAGATCCATAGCCGAAAGGGCACTTAAGGATATAGAGAACTTTATCCACCCTGAATAAAAGGGGCAAAAGGTTGAATTTTGTAGTATTGTATGATAATATTTGAATGTTTAGTCAATTAGTACACTAGGGGGTTAGACTGCTATGTTGAAAGGGACCACCATAGTGGCCGTAAGGAAGAACGGCCGGGCAGCAATTGGCGGTGATGGCCAGGTTACTTTCGGCCAAAACACCATTATGAAGCACAGCGCCAGAAAGGTACGGCGGCTTTACCAAGATAGGGTATTGGTTGGGTTTGCCGGAAGCGTGGCCGACGCATTTAGTCTCAGCGAGCGTTTTGAGGCTAAACTGGAACAATATGCTGGCAACTTAGAGCGAGCAGCGGTGGAATTGGCCAAGGAGTGGCGTGCAGACAAGCTTTTACGAAAATTGGAGGCTATGCTAATAGCCATTGATGATAAAACACTTCTAATTATATCCGGAACAGGCGAAGTAATCGAACCCGATGATCAAATTGCGGCAATTGGTTCAGGTGGAGCCTTTGCCATGGCAGCGGCTAAAGCGCTCATGGAGAATACTCAGCTGGAGCCCAAGGAAATTGTAAGGAAATCTTTAGAGATTGCCTCATCCATTTGCGTTTATACAAACGATAACATCTATATTGAAGAGATTTAGGAGGTGCCGCTGTTGGTTAACTTGACTCCCAAGCAGATAGTTACAGAATTGGACAGGTATATAATAGGACAATACGAGGCAAAAAAGTCGGTAGCTGTCGCACTGCGAAATCGCTACAGGCGCAGTCTGATAGATGAGAACCTGAGGGAGGACATCACTCCAAAGAATATAATAATGATGGGGCCTACAGGTGTAGGCAAGACCGAAATTGCCAGACGTCTGGCTAAATTAGTTGAAGCACCCTTAGTAAAGGTGGAAGCTACAAAATTTACCGAGGTAGGTTATGTTGGACGGGATGTAGAATCCATGGTCAGAGATCTGGTGGAAGCGGCTATTCGCATGGTCAAGAATAAGAAAACGGAAACCATTAAGGAAAAAGCCGAGCTGGCTGCTGAAAACAGGTTATTGGATATTTTGCTGCCCACAAAAAAGCGAAAACAACCAACAAATCCCCTGGGCATTTTATTCCAACAGGATGAAAACGATGATGAAAACAATGAGATATCCGATGACACATCCAATCAATCTATGGCCGGAACTCGGGAAAAGCTCCGCCAGAGATTAAGACTAGGACTCATGGAGGATGTACAGATAGAAATTGAGATTGAGGACTCAAAATATTCCGGTATAGGATTTATTCCGGGTATGGGAAATGAGGATATGCTTATACAGATCCAGGATGTATTCGGAAGCATAATGCCTCGGAAAACGAAGAAAAGAAAGACTACTATCCGTGAAGCAAGAAGAATCTTAGAACAGGAAGAGGCTCAAAAACTTGTGGATATGGATGAAGTCATAGAAGAGGGCATAGAAGCGGCAGAACAACGTGGAATAATCTTCATAGATGAGATTGATAAGATTGTAGGGAAGGAGATGAGTGGAGGTCCCGATGTTTCCAGGGAAGGGGTACAGAGGGATATTTTACCCATAGTCGAAGGTACCACCGTTATGACGAAATATGGCCCAATTAAGACGGATCATATATTATTTATTGCTGCTGGGGCCTTTCATGTTTCCAAGGTGTCGGATTTGATACCGGAACTTCAGGGTAGATTTCCCATAAGGGTGGATTTGGAGAGTTTAACTCAAGACGATTTTGAACAGATACTGATACAACCGGAAAATGCACTATTAAAGCAACATAGGGAGTTAATGAAGATAGAAGACATAAATCTGGAGTTTTCTGATGAGGCTATTAAAGAGATAGCAAGGATTTCATATATTTTAAACCAAAGCAGCGAGAACATAGGCGCGCGCAGACTGCATACCGTTATGGAAAAGCTAATGGAGGATATATCCTTTAATGCCGAGGATCTATCAGGACAGGATATTACAATTGATGCCGAATATGTCCATAAAGCCCTAAAAGACCTTGTTAAAGAGGAGAACCTTCATAAATTTATTCTCTAAATCGGTACCAATATAGAACGACATAAGGAACAAATCAAGGAGTGAATTGAATTGTCAGAAAGCCTGTTGAAAAAAACCAGAAGATTAAACAAGATTATACAAAGATCGGGTTCAGATCCCGTTCGCTTTTCCGATCTTGCGAGGGTACTAGGTGAAATTCTATATAGCAATATATTTATTGCCAGTCGTAGAGGGAAAATACTGGGGTATGCGCTGGAGGATGAAAGTTGGCTTAAAAACTGGGAAATGGATGCCAAAGGACTATCCAGTTTTACCGAGCAATGCAACAGTCAATTCCTCAAGATTAGCGAAACCCTGGCCAATGTCAGCTTTGTAAGAGGCTGTCAAATTGAAGAACATGATAGGGATGAAGGTCCCCATAAGTTTACATCCATCATACCCATTAGTTGTGGGGGAGATCGTCTGGGAACTTTGATAATCGAAAGAATGGAAGAGGCATATTGTGATGATGACCTGGTCCTGGCTGAATATAGCGCTACCATTATAGGTATGGAAATTATCAATGCCAAGGCTGAGGAGATAGAGAAAGAGGCACGGGATAAAGCTGTGGTACAGATGGCAGTTAGAACGCTGTCATATTCCGAATTAGAGGCAATTGAACATATCCTCAACGAGCTTGATGGTAATGAGGGTTTGTTAGTTGCAAGTAAAATAGCGGACAGGGTCGGAATAACTCGTTCAGTGATAGTAAATGCCCTGAGAAAGTTGGAAAGTGCGAGCGTTATCGAATCCCGTTCCCTTGGCATGAAGGGTACTCATATAAAGGTGCTCAACGATAAATTGTTGGATGAGATAGAAAGGAACCGATAAAACAGTAAAAGAAGTGATTATATGAATGATGGAATGATCTCATTGAAGATGGCTTTGAAGAAAAATGGTTATAAACTCACCTCTCAAAGAAAGGCTACTTTGAAAACTATTTTAGAGAATCAGGGTAAGCATTTGAGCACCGAAGAGATATTTGTCAAGGTTAAGGAATCCAATCCCCGAATCGGATTGGCCACCGTCTATAGAACTCTGCTTTTACTGGAAGAATTGGGAATTCTAATAAAGCACAACTTTGAGGATGGTCGATACCGTTACGAGCTGAGCCATCCGGATCAAGATCATGACCATCATCATTTAATATGTCTTAAGTGCGGTGAAGTGAGTGAAGTAAAAGAGGATCTATTAGACTCCCTGGAGGACATTATAGTTAAGAATTACGGTTTTAAAGTTGCAAATCATAAAGTAAAGTTCTACGGCTATTGTAAGAGATGCAATTGAGGCCCTGCCCTTATAAACAGCAGGGTTTTTTCTTGGGCTAAGCCCGTGGTGGTATTATGCTGGAATGACACGGGCACGATGGGTTTATTTACCTCGTAACGAACTAATCTATTAACTGATATCCACATCCCTTGAACAATGAATTTATTGAAATGCTCGTATTGGTATAAGTTAGGATAAGGATACACATAATAAGTTGGCAATGATCAGATTGCAAAAATACGAGCAAAAGGGAAGATAAAAATGAAAGGTATTATTATGGCGGGTGGAGCTGGGTCTAGACTTCGGCCGCTTACTTGTGATTTGCCAAAACCCATGGTGCCGGTGATGAACAGGCCGGTTATGCAATATAGCATCGACCTTTTCAGGAAGTACGGGATAAATGTTATTGGGGCCACCCTCCAATACCTCCCAGGGATGATTCAGGAATATTTTGGAGGCGGGGAACAGGATTCAATAAGTCTGCATTATTTTATAGAGGATAGGCCTTTGGGAACGGCAGGTAGTGTGAAAAATGCACAAGAGATTTTAGATGATACCTTTATAGTATTAAGCGGTGATGCACTAACCAATATTGACTTGGAGAAGGCTGTAGAGTTTCACAGAAAAAACCAATCCATAGCCACCCTGGTACTCAAGAAAGTCGAAATACCCTTAGAATATGGGGTAGTGATGACCCAGGAGGATGGGAGAATAGTCAGATTCCTCGAAAAGCCTGGTTGGGGGGAGGTCTTTAGTGATACAGTGAACACCGGGATTTATATATTGGAGCCCCAGGTACTGGAATATTTTGAACCAGGTGTAAAGTTTGATTTTAGCAGGGATCTTTTTCCCAGATTACTTGAGGATAAGCAGCCCATGTTTGGCTACGTAACCGAGGAATACTGGTGCGATGTGGGGGATACCAACTCATATCTGCAGGCCCACTTTGATATAATGGATGGAAGCGTAGGGTTCAAGCCTGATGCCAAGGAGATCGAAGACGGTATATGGGTGGAGGAAGGGGTTTATATACACCCAAGCGCTAAACTTGAAGCGCCTTGCTACATAGGCAGAAACACGAGGATAGAGGAAGGGGTCAATCTACATCCATTTACGGTTATTGGTGAAAATAATTGTATTGGAAAATACTCCAGCATTAAGAGAAGTGTATTGTGGAACCACAATAATATAGGTAGGAACGTGGAGATCAGAGGCACTATCCTCTGTGATAATACACGTATTGGCAACGATTGTAGTATTTTTGAGGGCTGCGCTGTAGGGAAGAATACCTATTTGCAGGAAAGAGTCGTCCTGAGACCGGACATAAAGATATGGCCCTGTAAAACAATAGAACAGGGCATGGTGATAGATGAGAACATAATATGGGGAACCCGGTTTAGAAGAACCTTCTTTGGGAAGGATGGTATCAGGGGTTGTTTTAATACTGAAATAGATGCCAGGTTTGTAAATCGCTTGGGGATAGCCTATGGAACAGAGCTGCAAGGAGGTAGCAGGGTATGTATCAGCTCCAACAGGCATAATGCGGCCATAATGTTAAAGCATGGATTGATGGCGGGTATGCTTGCCTCCGGGTTGAAGATCTTTGATATAGGCAGTACAATAACACCTGTGGCCAGGTATGCCGTTAGATATCTGGGCTTGGATGGTGGGATTCATATTCGATGTGAGGATGATGAACCGGATAGGGTCCATCTTAGTCTGATTGATAAGAATGGTGCAAATCTGCCCGATTCTATGGAACGAAAGATCGAGAACATGTTTCTTAGCGGAGATTTCTCCATAAAGCCTCCAAGCGGTATAGAGAAGGTTAGTAGGATAAACGATATACCCATGTTTTACATCAGACATCTGATCAATTTCATTGATGCCGAAGCAATAAAGCAGAGAAATTACAGGATCTTAGTGGATACACAAAGTAAATACCTGGCTTCGATGTTTAGGGATATAACCAGGGATCTGGACTGTCTGGTGGACATTAAAAAGGAACAGATAAAGGATGATGAATCGATCCAGGGATATGACCTGACTATCCGATTCGACGACGATGGAGAGAGACTACAGATCTTTGACGAAAGGGGAGAACCCATAAAAGAGGGGACTATGGCAGCCTTAATCAGCTTGGTATGTTTTAAGCAGGATAAGGATGTAGAGGTTGTAATCCCCTATACAGCCCCAAATGCCATAGAAAAAATGGCGGAGTTCTATCAAAGCAGCGTTATAAGAACTAAAACCAAAAAACGCGCCATGATGGAAGAAGTTATTAGGATTGGGGATAGTAACAAGCGAAAGGCCATGGAACGCTTTATCCTATATTTTGACGGATTAGCCACCGTAATGGGTATAATGGATTTGATGGCTAGGGAAGATAAGGGGCTTTCCCACCTGGTTAAGGATCTACCTGAGATTCACATGTCCATAAGGGACATTAAATGCCCTTGGTCGGCAAAGGGTAAAGTAATGAGGGGTTTGATCGACGAAGCAAACAGAAAAGATTCTGACATAGAGTTGTTTGAAGGAATTAAAATTAATAACGAAAAGGGATGGGCCTTAATATTGCCGGATCCCGATGAACCTTTGGTTAAGGTATACAGCGAAGGATTTTCAGAGGAATATGCAGAGGAACTAAGCGATTTTTATGAGAAGCGAATTAACGGGATAAAGGAAGAATAAGGTTGTATCGTTATCGCGCTAATCCTTCTTTGGGGTTAGCTTTTTTTAAGAGCTTATTTAGAAACTATCTCTGGAGTTGGATTTCTACTGTCTAAATTGAGACTATCTGTTACTCATAATAATGTGGATAATGGCTATGGGAGGATCAGTAAAATCTTTCCTATATTCCATAAGATAAGCTTTCTTATCCAAATCGATGGGGTCATCCGTTTATCATTAGCTAATTATCCAGGATGATATACCGGAACAATGGACCAAGTTAAACTATTAAGTTAAGGTTGGTTCAAATAAATCTTCGGATTTGCTTTAATGGTTGCACTGTTAATATTTATCAAGTATAATAGGAATATTGGATTTGTGCGGAAATCTAATAGAAGGAGGAGGAAATTTTTTAGTGACATCAAAAAATAATAAGACATTAAAACTAATTCCCTTGGGGGGTGTCAATGAGATCGGGAAAAATATGACACTCCTGGAATATGGAGACGAGATCATTGTTATCGATTGTGGTCTGGGTTTCCCCGAAGAGGAAATGTTGGGAATTGATTTGGTTATTCCAGACATAACCTATTTGCAGAAGAACAAGGAGAAGGTTAGGGCAATTATCGTGACCCATGGTCATGAAGATCATATTGGGGCACTTCCATATGTCCTTAAGGAGATCAACGTACCCATATACGGAACCAGGTTGACCTTGGGCCTGATTGAAAATAAATTAAAAGAGCATTTCCTGGACAAAGTAAAACTAAAATGCGTAAAAGCAGGAGATAGAATTAAACTTGGAAGCTTCACGGTTGATATAATCAGAACCAGCCACAGTATTGCAGATGCTGTCGCTTTGGCTTTTCATACACCAGTTGGAGTTATAGTTCATACAGGAGATTTTAAGATAGATTACACTCCTATAGACGGGCAGGTTGTAGATTTTGCAAAATTTGCCAAATTGGGAGAGAAGGGTGTGCTTGCCTTATTGGCGGATAGTACCAACGTTGAACGACCGGGATATACCCTGTCCGAAAGAGTAGTAGGGGCTACATTCCAAAACATCTTCGGTACTGCCAAAGGAAGAATTATCGTGGCTACCTTCGCTTCAAATATACACAGAATCCAACAGATAATCGATGCCGCTGTAAAGTACAGGAGGAAGGTATGTGTTTCAGGAAGAAGCATGGAAAATGTAATGTCAGTGGCAGTGGATCTTGGTTATATTAAGATTCCAGATGGAATATTGATTGGGATTGATGAGATTCAAAACTATCCCCATGAAAATTTAGTAATAATAACAACCGGCAGCCAGGGAGAACCCATGTCTGCCTTGTCTCGTATGGCTTCGGCGGACCATAGAAAAATAGAAATTATTCCCGGGGATATGGTAATCATTTCCGCAAATCCAATACCCGGTAATGAAAAACTTATTTCTAAGGTAATCAACCAGCTATTCTTGAGGGGAGCAGAGGTTATTTATGAGTCTTTAGCCGACATTCATGTTTCCGGTCATGCCTGTCAGGAGGAGTTGAAGCTGATTCATACCCTGGTAAAACCGAAATTTTTCATTCCCGTTCATGGGGAATATCGACATTTAAAACAGCATGCTAACCTGGCCGAATCCTTGGGGATGCCAAGAGGAAACATAAAGATTTTAGATATTGGAGATGTAGTCGAATTCACCCCGGATTCATGCAATATAACCGGCTCGGTGTCCGCTGGTGGAGTTTTAGTCGATGGCTTGGGAATAGGGGATGTAGGCAATATTGTTTTACGCGATAGAAGACACCTCTCCCAGGACGGCTTGATGGTGGTAGTAGTAACCTTATCCAAGGTTACGGGTGTATCCGTAGCAGGACCTGATATTATATCCAGGGGTTTCGTATATGTAAGGGAATCAGAACAACTTATGGAGGATGCCAGAGAAGTAGTTCGTGAAATATTGGAAGAATGTGAAGAGAATCAAGTTACGGATTGGGGAACTTTGAAGTACAAGATTAAGGCCGGCCTAAGATCATTCCTCTATGAGAGAACAAAACGTAACCCCATGATACTTCCCATCATAATGGAAATATAGGTAATATATTCCAGCTACTATGACTGTTATACAATGATATAGGCTTGTCAAACCCGGGATACCCATATATAATAAAAACAAGTTTTTACTAGCCGGTTAAAGCGTAAGCCGATAGGTGGAGGATGGATATGTCGCAAAAAGGGGCAGTGTTCTTGAAGTGGGTCTTGAGACAGGTGCTGGTATTTCTTCTTAGTATCATAATAGTTGCTTCTACCGTATATTATGGAGCAAATTTTGCCTATAGCAAATATATCAAACCAGTGGATGCCAGCAACTCAGAACTTATGGATATAGAGATTCCAAGGGGATCTTCAGTCAGTAAAATTTCAGAGATTCTTTATGAAAACAACCTTATCCGCAACAAGATGGTCTTTAAGCTTTACGTGGATTTTTCCAACAAGACTTCAAAGCTCAAGGCAGGCAAGTATAAGCTTTCCAGGGATATGGAATTAAGTCAGATAATGGATGAGCTGGTTTCCGGGAATGCAGCCATAGATACGGTTAAGATTACCATAATTGAGGGTTGGGATATCCGCAAGATGGCCAGGTATCTGGTACAAGAGAAAGGATTTCAATTCTCCGAGGAAGATTTTATTGATGCGGCCAAGGTAGAGAACTTTACCGAGTATATCTTCCTTCAGGATATACCTGATGAAAGGAAGAAGGGTGAGATAGGAATATCTCCCTTGGAGGGTTATCTTTTTCCAGATACATATCTGGTATATGAAGATGCCAGCCCACAGGATATAATGAAGAAGATGCTGGACCAGTTTGAAAAGGTTTATGACGAAATAGTCATGGACAGGGCCCAGGAACTTGATATGACTATGGATGAGGTAGTAACCCTGGCTTCCGTTATACAGCGGGAGGCTCGTATAACCGAGGAGTTTTCAATGATATCAGCCGTATTCCATAACAGGTTGAAGAAGGATATGCCCTTGGGTGCGGACTCAACCATCCAATTCCTCGTCAATGAGGATCGCTGGGCTTTCAGCAGTGAGGAATTAAAGATTGACTCACCGTATAACACCTATGAAAATACAGGACTACCCATAGGGCCAATATCATCACCGGGACGTTTGGCCTTAACATCGGCTTTGTATCCCTATGAGGACTTTATGAACTCGAAAAAGCCGTATCTGTATTTTGTATTAAAGGATCCCAAGACAGGTGAGCACGTATTCAATACCGATTACGATCAGCATCTGAAGGATAAGAAGAAATACGAGTCCAGTTGGAAGGATATTGAAAACCAAGATGAATAAGTAGGATATAAAATATAAGGGGCTCACGTCATATGTGGCCTCTTATCTTGTTATAGAGGGGGAAGAATATGTCGATTAGAAAACCGGAATTGTTGGCACCTGCAGGCAACCTGGAGAAACTAAAAGTAGCCTTTGCTTATGGGGCTGATGCAGTATATATGGCGGGAAAACGCTTTGGTCTCCGTGCCTTTGCAGGGAACTTTCAGAAGGATGAAATTCAGGAAGCAGTAGAATATGCCCATTCCATAAACAAAAAAGTATATGTCACAATGAATATCTTCGCTCATAACGAGGATTTTAAGGATATGGACAAATATATGAGATATCTGGCGGATATAGAAGTAGACGCAGTCATAATCTCGGATCCGGGGATCTTATCCCTGGCCCGTGAAATAATGCCCAACATACCAATCCACATGAGCACACAAGCAAATAATACTAATTGGCGTAGCGCTAATTTTTGGCATCAGCAAGGGGTCAGCCGAATTATCCTGGCAAGGGAGCTATCCTTAAAGGAGATATCCGAGATTAGGGCCAAGACACCGGATACCTTGGAACTGGAAGCTTTTGTCCATGGTGCCATGTGCATATCCTATTCCGGCAGGTGTCTTTTAAGCAATGTCTTTACCGGTCGTGATGCTAACAGAGGGCAATGCGCTCATCCCTGCCGTTGGAAATACTCAATCGTGGAAGAAAAAAGGCCTGGTGAATATTATCCCGTTCTTGAAGATGACCGGGGAACATATATAATGAACTCCAAGGATCTTTGTATGCTGGAGCATATCCCAGAGCTTTTAAATGCGGGAATTGATGGATATAAGATTGAAGGCAGGATGAAATCCAGCTATTATGTGGCAACGGTAGTACAAGCATACCGCAGGGAAATTGATGATTACTTAAAGGATCAGGAAACTTATATGTGGGACCCTGAAAGAATGGATGAGATAAAGAAGGTCAGTCACAGGGCTTTTACAACTGGGTTCTATTTCAGGAAACCGGCAGGTGAAGATCATCAATACTCAGATAGCAGTTATATCCGGAACTATGATTTTGTGGGGATGGTATTGGGGTATGATGAGGGTCGCGGACTGATAGAGGTAGAGCAGCGGAATGCTTTTGGGATAGGGGATTCCCTTGAGATAATGGTGCCTGGTGAAGACTACCTTGATTATACGGTTACTACTATATTGGATGAGGAAGGAAGATTAATTGATCGAGCCCCTCATCCCCAACAGAAGATATTTTTGCCTCTTGATAGAAATGTTGGGAAATACTCCATCCTGAGAAGGAAACAAGGTATATAGAAGATATCTTTGGCCCCACTGTCAAAGGCGGTAATATTTTACTGGGTTTTATCCACTAAGAAATTAGGCCATGCACTTTTTCAGCACCTCCATCATAGGATATAAGACCATCATCTTTATTTGGAGGTGCTGTCTTATGCTTATCGCTGCCGGTGGTATAGTTTCATTTCTAAAGTGCATCTATTTCTTGGCTTCTCATGTATTGGGCACCCATTCATTTCCTCAACCTCTTACACCGGAAGAGGAAGCCTATCATATTGAACTCTGTACTCAGGGGTCGGAGGAATCAAAGAACATCCTAATAGAACACAATTTAAGACTGGTTGCCCACATAGTTAAAAAATATGCCAACACCGGCAAGGAAGTGGATGACCTTATATCTATTGGCACCATTGGACTTATAAAGGCAATATCAACCTTTAAACCCGAAAAAAAAACCAGGCTGGCTACCTATGCGGCCAGGTGTATTGAAAATGAAATACTCATGACCATACGGGCAGACAAAAAAACAAGGGGAGAAATCTCATTGCAAGATCCAATAGGCATAGACAAAGAGGGAAATGAAATATCCCTACTTGATGTGTTGGGAAGTGAAACCGATAGTGTTTTGGATGAGGTAGAATTAAAGCTTCAAATACGGAAGCTATACGAAAAAATGCAATCAGTTTTGAAGCAACGGGAGAAAATGGTTCTCGAAATGCGTTATGGGCTCATTAACGGAAAGAACAAGACCCAAAGGGAAATCGCTCAGATATTGGGAATTTCCAGGTCCTATGTCTCCAGGATTGAAAAGAAGGCCATAATGAAATTGGGTAAGGAATTCAATAGCGATGGCTTTGGAATTAGTTGACAGCTTTTTTATATTTGGATAATATATTTGTAGCCAGGCTTGCTATCCATTAGGGTTTCTGCCAGTTGTACAGGTATATATTTTATATGATTGGAATTATAGGTTAATTATAGACTGGTCTATGTATGTGTGCATGAAAAGAAAGGGGAAAAGATGAGAAGAGCATTATCACCCAATGAAAGCCATGACAGCATTTTTAACATAGAGCTGGACAAGCTCTATAGGAAGGGGTATAGAAACATACTTATCGATGTAGATAATACTATAATACCTTGGAATGCTGACAGCGTAAGTGTGAGATTAAGGGAATGGCTGGGAAAGTGCCGCAATTTGGGTTTTACAATATGCTTGTTTTCCAATAATAAATCATCCAGGATAAACAGGCTGGCGACAGAGCTTAAGGTATTGGCAGTCCCAAAAGGCGGTAAGCCCCTGAAAGCTGCTTTCAGACGAGCCCTCAGGCATATTAATGGCAATCCTCAAAATACCATAATGATAGGAGATCAGATATTCACCGACATCTGGGGTGGAAATATCATGGGCTTGTACACAATCCTGGTAAATCCTATATCCACAAGGGAATTTTGGGGTACAAAGCTTAATCGTTTTTTGGAAAAGAAGCTGGCGGGAAGGGGGGAACCGGGGTGATTATTACACCTAATACGTCCTATGCTGCCGTTATTGGCCACCCGATAGGCCATAGCCTATCTCCCCAGCTTCACAACAGCATATATGATAAGATTGGGATTGACATGATTTACCTGGCTTTTGATATACCCAGCGGGAACTTAGAAAGTGCGGTAGAGGGGTTATGCGCCCTTAACTTCTCCGGGTTTAATGTAACGATACCCCACAAAGAAGAGGTCATAGCCTTTCTGGATAAAATAGATCCTATGGCTGCTGCTATTGGTGCCGTGAACACGGTTAAGATAGAAGGCAGAAGGATGACAGGTTATAATACCGATGGGCTTGGATTTCTGCACTCCTTGAAAGGCCAATGTGTTGAATGCAAAGGCCGGAATATACTGATCCTTGGTGCCGGTGGTTCCGCCAGGGCGATAGGTATCACCTTGGCTGACCAAACTCCCGGGGAAATCCTCATACTTAACCGAAATAGGGATAGGGGGGAGAGGCTGGCCATGGATATCAACGAATATGCGGGATACGGACTTTCAAGAGCTGTTGGAGATGTCCCGGATAGAATAGACATTATAATAAACACGACACCCTTGGGTATGTGGCCCAAGGTACTGGACAGCCCACTAGCAGGCTATACCTTTAATCCAGAAACCATCGTATGCGATATAGTGTATAACCCATTGGAGACAGCTCTATTGGGAGAGGCAAAAAGATCCGGTTGTAAAACAGTTGGCGGATTAGGAATGTTGGTTGGACAAGGCATCAAAGCCGTTGAAATATGGACGGACAAGGGGATTGACGACTCCACAGCCAGGTTGGTTTATGATGGATTGTACAATACCCTTAAGAAACGCTCCCAGTAATCGTGGTTGGATTTTTTTATTTTTGGATACAACCTTATTGACTTTTTATCATAGCATAACTATAATTATTAATTAAATAAAGAAGTAATGTGCGATGAAGGAGACCAGTAGATCGAAAACCAGTGTAAAGAGAGGGTAGGCCGTAGGCTGAAAGCCTTCCCCAACAGGTTCGATTGAATACCAACTCCGAAGCTAATGGCTAGTCCCCTTACAGACTATTAAGCTGGATTTCGAGAAATTCTGTATACGGCTATTGCCAACAGAGTATGCTTTATAAGAATACTCTTTGGATAAACCGTTGCAAGGATAGAAATCAACAAGGGTGGAACCGCGGGTCATCCCCGTCCTTTGGAGGACGGGGATTTTTGTATATATTGAATTATCGATTGTGTAGATCGAACTATAAGCATGAGATCTGATTGGTAAAAAAGAGTATAATAAGGAGATGGATAAATATGGTTAGAATAACTCTAAAGGACGGATCATCCAAGGAATATAGAAAAGGGATAACCGTTGGTGAAGTAGCCTCGGATATCAGCAAGGGCCTTGCCAGAGCAGCCGTTGCCGGTCAACTGGATGGGCAAACAGTGGACCTGATGCAACCTATATGTGAGGATGCCTCCCTTAACATCCTTACCTTTGAGGATATTGAAGGTAAGAAGGCTTTTTGGCATACTTCCTCTCATATAATGGCCCAGGCGGTTAAGAGATTGTTTCCAAACATAAAGTTGGCCATAGGTCCTTCCATAGACAATGGATTCTATTATGACTTTGATACGGAGAGACCTTTCACGCCTGAAGATTTAGAGGCCATCGAGAGGGAGATGGAAAAAATAATCAAGGAAGACCTGGGGCTGGAGAGGTTTGAACTCCCAAGGGAGGAGGCTATAAGTTTTGTTGCAGAAAAGGATGAATCCTACAAGGTGGAACTCATTGAAGATCTGCCGGAGGATTCTGTCATATCCTTTTACAAACAAGGCGAATTTGTAGATCTATGTGCGGGGCCCCATGTGCCCAGCACTGGCAAAGTCAAGGCCTTTAAACTCCTGAGTCTGGCAGGTGCTTACTGGAGGGGTGATGAGAACAATAAGATGCTACAACGCATATACGGCATTTCATACCCCAAGAAAAGTCAGCTTGACGAATACCTAAAGCGCTTGGAAGAAGCCAAAAAGAGAGATCACAGAAGGTTGGGTCGTGAATTGGACCTTTTTAGTATCCTTGAGGAAGGACCTGGTTTTCCTTTCTTCCACCCCAAGGGGATGGTGCTCCGCAATATATTGGAGAGTTTTTGGCGTAGTGAGCACACCAAAAGGGGATACGAGGAGATTAGAACACCCATTATCCTGAATCGGGATCTGTGGATACGCTCCGGACATTGGGATCATTACCAGGAGAATATGTATTTTACCAATATCGACGATGGAGACTATGCTATTAAGCCAATGAACTGCCCCGGTAGTATGCTTTTATACAAGAGGCGGATGTACAGCTATAGGGATTTACCCTTAAGGATGGGAGAACTGGGGCTTGTCCATAGACATGAGCTATCCGGTGCCCTCCACGGTTTGATGAGGGTTCGTTGTTTTACCCAGGATGATGCCCATATCTTTATGCTGCCCGAACAGGTGAAGGACGAGATAGTGGGCGTAATTGACCTTGTGGATTATTTTTATAAACAATTTGGATTTAATTACCATGTTGAATTATCCACGAAGCCGGAGAAAGCCATGGGTTCAGACGAAGAATGGGATATGGCAATAAGCGCACTTAAGGAAGCTCTGGAAGAGAAAGGCATGGATTACGTAATTAACGAGGGTGACGGTGCCTTCTACGGACCAAAGATTGATTTTCACCTTGAAGACAGCATAGGCAGAACTTGGCAATGCGGAACCATTCAATTGGATTTTCAGATGCCCGAGCGATTTGATCTCACCTATATAGGTGCTGACGGAGAAAAGCACCGTCCGGTTATGATCCATAGAGTGGTATTTGGAAGCATAGAGAGGTTTATAGGTATCCTGATTGAGCACTATGCAGGTGCTTTCCCAACCTGGCTCGCTCCTGTACAGGTAAGACTGCTATCCATTACAGATCGTTCTGCCGAATATATTAAGGAACTGGCAAGTGATCTGGAGAATGCGGGTATTCGGGTAGAGACAGATCTGAGAAATGAGAAGATAGGATATAAGATTCGTGAGGCCAGGCTTCAAAGGATCCCCTACATGTTGGTGGTGGGAGACAAGGAGGTCGAAAGTCGTCAGGTTGCTGTTAGGTCCAGGGATGAAGGGGATTTAGGGCTAATGAACGTAAAGAATTTCATCGGTAGAATTCAAAAGGAAATGTCTGAAAGAACTTGAACAGTGGCATGACATATGTATGCCAAGATAATGAATTTGTGAAAAAATATATTTGACATGGGAGCTGCGATATGATAATCTATATCTGGCTAAAGAAGAAGTTATCCACTTCTCACCTTTCGGCATTGCCAGGAAGGTTAACACCATTTAATCTATGCTAGATTTAAATGAGTTATTTAGAGTGGGTGGAAACTGCCCACTTTTTTTGTTGTTTGGATTTATTAAAGGTTGAGATCTTTAGATCCATCGTCGTAAAATCAGAGCATTTTTCTTGTACGTAATCAAGGTGGGTAAGAAATAATATAAACGTTAAAAAAATAGCGGAGGTGAATGAATATTAATAAAAGGGAACTCTCAGTAAACGAGGGAATCCGAGAGAGGGAAGTTCGGGTAATAGACGCCAACGGGGACCAGTTGGGTATAATGGCTCCAAGGAAAGCAATGGAGATTGCCGAGCAAAGGCAGTTGGATTTGGTGATGGTCGCACCTCAAGCAAAGCCGCCTGTATGCAGAATTATGGATTATGGTAAGTATCGCTTCGAGATGGCAAAAAGGGAAAGAGAAGCCCGTAAGAACCAGCGTACCATAAGTGTCAAAGAGGTCAGGCTTTCTGCCAGTATTGAGGAGCATGATATGGCTGTTAAGGCTAAACATGCCGATAAGTTTTTGAAGGCTGGCGATAAGGTAAAGGTGACTATCCGTTTCAGAGGACGTGAAATGGCTCATACGTCAATCGGCTATGATGTGATGAATAAGTTCACTAAAATGGTTACCCAGGAAAATGTTATTGAACGCAGACCCAGACTTGAAGGCAGAAGCATGATCATGATTTTAGCTCCAAAGGAATAATAGCAAGAGAGGAGGAAACCCTATGCCAAAGATTAAAACACATAGAGGGGCAGCCAAGAGGTTTTCGTTAACTAAATCTGGAAAAGTAAAGAGAGCAAAAGCTTACAAGAGTCATAGATTGACCAAGAAGACTACGAAAAGGAAGAGGAATCTAAGAAAGGGTTCCTATATTGCTGCTGCTGAAGAAAAGAACATCAGGAGATTGATTCCTTATAAATAACTTGTGAAGGAGGTAGTGACATGGCGAGAGTAAAAGGGGCAGTGAATGCCAGGAAAAAGCATAAAAAGGTATTAAAATTAGCCAAGGGATATTTTGGCGCAAGTAGCAAGCAATTTAGGGCAGCAAATCAGGCAGTTATGAGGTCCCTGTCCTATTCATATACAGGTAGAAAGCTACGCAAAAGGGATTTTAGAAAACTATGGATTACCAGAATTAATGCTGCTGCAAGGCTTAATGGGCTGAGCTATAGCAGATTTATCAATGGATTAAAACTGGCCAATGTACAGATTGATCGCAAGGTACTGGCGGATATGGCAGTAAATGATGCGGATGGATTTGCACAATTGGTTAGCTTGGCAAAAGAAAAGTTAGAAGCTTAAAAAACCCCCTGAATAGGGGTTTTTGCTTCTACGGGTGTGGAATTGATCAAGAGGGAGGAGACTAATAGTGGAGGAGATTATTACGAGTTTCAATAATCCTACTATAAAGCTGCTAAGATCCCTACATATAAAGAAATATCGGGACATGTACGGTCTTTATTTTGCAGAAGGTCCAAAACTTGTAAAAGAAGCCCTGGACACGGATTATCCTATCCACACCCTGATATACTCCAGGAACTTTCCAATTAAAGAGCTGAACCTTGAGCTCAAAAAAAGATCTACACCAACCATATGCGTAGAAGACAATGTTTATAAGCAATTAAGCGATGTAGAAACGCCCCAGGGTGTAATGGTTATCCTTAGAAAAAAGATAAATAGTCCAAATGCTATTTTGCAACAAGACAAAGGTTTTTGGGTGGTATTGGATAGAATTCAGGACCCGGGAAATATGGGAACAATAATAAGAACCATAGACGCCGTCGGAGGGAATGGGGTCGTACTACTGAAAGGATGTGTAGATCCCTATAATCCAAAGACCGTCAGGGCAACCATGGGATCGATCTTGAGGGTTCCTATAGTGGAGATTAAGAATAACAGTGATTTCTTAAGACAGCTAACTGCAAAACAAGCAGATATCTTAATAAGTTCTATGGAGGGTACGAGTGTATTTAATTGGCAGAGTGGTAAAGGCGATGCCATTAAAGCCTTGGTGATTGGGAATGAATCCCAGGGAATAGACTCCGAGATACGAGAATTTGCCACCGACACCATATCAGTTCCTATTGTAGGCGGTGCTGAATCGTTAAACGCTTCAGTTGCGGCAGGCATTATGATATATGAAATGATGAGAAAAGAGGGAAATCTAGGGTAGGTATTTCTTGTATCCGTCAATAAGATGTGCTATAATATGAAAAAAAGAACGGATGCAAGGCAATTCAGAATTTTATACAAACTTATACATAGTGTTATGACTTTCATATTGAGAGTTTTAGTCTATAGGTATAGCGTTGCAATACGTTAAAATGCGGTTATAAAGGAGATGGTTCCCTGTGTTGGCTGATGCTATATGGAAGATATTCGAAGCTACGGGTTCCGTTTCTGCCTATATGCTTTACAAAAAATTAATAACCCTGGAATAAAGGCAATGATGGAGAAGAGTACATTCTACCTTGTTATTCAGAGAGGGGATGTCATGGGCTGGAAGCATCCCTATAATCGGAGATTGGAAGTTCGCTCCTGAGCTGTAGGCTGAAGTGGTAGTAGGTCTGACCGGTGTAGCCGTTATAGTTATACGAGGTTTGGTTTACACAAACAAACTTGGGTGGTACCACGGAAAAGTTACCTCCGTCCCATGATTAGGGATGGAGGTTTTATTTATAATATGGATAGATTTCAGAGAAACAGTGATATTGAAAGGAGAAATGGATTGTGCGAGAGATGTTAGAGAAGATACGCAACCAGGCGTTGGATAGCATAAGAGATGCAAAGCAATCAGATGATTTAGAAGCAATCAGGGTTAAATACCTGGGTAAGAAAGGTGAATTAACTCAGATTTTGAGGGGGATGGGAAAGCTATCCCCGGAAGAAAGACCAGTAATGGGCCAGTTAGCCAATAAAGTCAGGGGAGATATTGAATCAGAATTATCTTCCAAGGTAAGGGAGATAGAGGAAATGGCTCTGGCAAAGAGATTAAGGGAGGAATCCATTGATGTAACCCTGCCCGGGAAAAGACCATCCTTAGGTGGGTTGCATCCCCTTACAACTGTATTAAACCTAATAACTGATGTTTTTTTGGGAATGGGTTTTAATGTAGCTGAGGGTCCGGAAGTAGAACTGGATTATTATAACTTCGAAGCCCTAAACATACCGAGGAATCACCCTGCCAGAGATACCCAGGATACCTTCTATATAAATCAAAATATCCTGTTGCGCACTCATACTTCCCCCACCCAAATCCGGGTCATGGAAAAACAGAGCCCCCCAATAAAGATAATTGTACCGGGAAGAGTATACAGGTCTGATGCCGTTGATGCCACCCATTCACCGATATTCCATCAGATAGAGGGGTTAGTGGTGGATGAAAACATTACTATGGGGGACTTAAAAGGCGTATTGGATGTCTTTGCCAAGAGAATGTTTGGAGAAAAAACCCGAACCCGATTCAGGCCTCACCATTTTCCTTTCACCGAACCCAGTGCCGAAATGGATGTTAGCTGTGTAACCTGTGAGGGTACTGGTTGCAGGATTTGCTCAAATACCGGTTGGATTGAAATCCTGGGAGCGGGTATGGTGCATCCCAAAGTGTTGGAGTATGGGAAAATAGATCCAAACAGATACTCTGGATTTGCATTTGGTATGGGACTGGATCGTATCGCCAACCAGATATATGGCATAGATGATATACGGCTATTATATGAGAATGATATAAGGTTTTTGAGCCAGTTTTAATGGACAAAGCTTTCATATAAACAAATACAGATATCAGGTTGGAGAGGAGAAGAGAGATGTTAGTACCAATAAAATGGTTAAAAGAATATATTAAACTGGATGTCTCCGCGCAGGAGTTGGCCGATGCTATGACCCTAACCGGTACGAATGCAGAGGGCGTCACACAAATAGCTGATGATATAAAAGATGTAGTAGTAGGAAGAATTATAGAAATTAAACAGCATCCCAATGCAGATAAACTCTTGACATGTAACGTGGATATTGGAAAGGAAACCCTACAGATTGTCACAGGGGCCCCAAATGTGGCATCAGGTCAATATGTCCCGGTGGCTGTTAATGGTGCATTGCTTCCCGGTGGGATAAGAATCAAAACCGGGAAGTTGAGGGGGGAACTTTCCCAGGGTATGTTGTGTTCTGCCGAGGAGTTGGGGCTGGAACGAATGGGATATATGGACGATGGTGTGGATGGAATTCTTGTCTTCGACAGAGAATACCCATTAGGAATGGATATAATTGATGCCCTGGAGCTGGAGGATGAGGTAATTGATTTTGAAGTGACCTCCAATAGGCCTGATTGCTTAAGCATAGTAGGCATAGCCCGTGAAGCTGCCGTTACCTTAGGGACTATCTATAGGGAGCCCCAAATTGCATTGGATAAGGGTATAGGTAATGTAGAGGATGAGGCCAGGGTTATTGTGGAGGATCCCCATCTTTGTAGCCGGTACTGCGCCAGAGTGGTTAAGAATGTGAAGATTGCTCCATCTCCCCGCTGGATGAGAAGAAGGCTGGCAGCCGCAGGGGTGAGGCCAATTAACAACATTGTTGATATAACCAACTATGTTATGCTGGAAATGGGCCAGCCCATGCATGCCTTTGATATTGATAAGGTAGCCAACAATACTATAATGGTAAGAAAGGCCAGGAAGGAAGAAAAATTGATTACCCTTGACGGTCAGGAAAGGAATCTTACAGAGGATATGCTAATTATTGCAGATCCGGAAAAAGCCATAGGTATTGCTGGGGTAATGGGAGGACTTAACACAGAGATAACATCAGAGACTACTAATATCATTTTGGAAAGTGCCAAATTTGATGCCGGGAGCGTAAGGCTGACCTCAAAGGCCCTTGGCCTCAGAAGCGAAGCATCCAGCCGTTTTGAGAAAGATATTGATATAGTAAACGTAGAAAGGGCAATCGACAGGGCTGCTCAGCTTATTCAACTACTTGATGCAGGTACGGTAGTAGAGGGTAAGCTTGACGTATGTAGCGGTGATTTGGAACCCCGGATTATCGAAACCAAATGGGAAAGAATAAATCAATTGCTGGGTGTGGAATTAACGGCAGACATCATAAGTGATATTCTGGAATCCCTATCCTTTAAAGCAGAAGTCAAGGGAGATTTACTAAAGGTGACAGTTCCTTCCTATAGGCAGGATGTAATTGGAATGGCGGATCTGGCTGAAGAAGTAGCCAGAATTTATGGATATGATAAGATACCCATGACTCTTATGAAAAACACCATTGCCTTAGGCTCCAGAACGAGGGAGCAAACATTAACAAATAGAGCTAAGGATGTACTTGCTGGTATGGGCCTATACGAAGCCATTACATATTCATTTGTGAGCCCAAGAATATATGGAAAAATTGGTTTCAAACCTCAGGAATATCCCGAGTCTGTAATAATAGAAAACCCCTTAGGCGAAGACCAGAGCTCTATGCGGACCACATTGATTCCCAGCATACTGGAGGTATTGTCCAGGAATCACAGCCATAGAATCCATGAATGCAAGATATTTGAGATAAGCAATATTTTCATACCCAAATCCAAGCCCATGACGGATCTGCCTATAGAGAGACTTACCCTGTGTATTGGGGAATATGGTTCAGACCTTGATTTCTATAGCCTTAAAGGGCAGCTGGAAGCTTTGTTCCATGTATTTGGATTTTCTGAAGAAATTGAGTTTGAGCCTCAGTTGCATCCTACTTTCCATCCAGGGAGGACAGCTGGGGTCATGCTTGCAGGACAGAGACTTGGCATATTGGGGCAAGTACACCCCAACATATGCCAAACCTATAACCTTGGCGATAAGGTCTTGTTGGCAGAGCTGGATTTTGGCTTAATGTTGAAAAAAGCGAAGACAGAAAAACAATACACAAAGTTACCCAAGTATCCGGCGGTTACCAGGGATCTGGCAATAGTTGTGGCTAAAAATGTGTTGGCAGGTAAGATTGAAAAAACCATCAGGGCTACAGGGGGACAACTGCTGGAAAAGGTCGAGCTCTTTGACATTTATGAAGGGGATCAGATACCTGAAGGGCATAGGAACTTGGCTTATTCCTTAAGCTACAGAGCACTGGACAGAACTCTGAAGGACTCCGACATTAATCATATTCACGATGGGATTATTCAAGCTCTTGAGACTAAATTCGGGGCTCAATTGAGAAAGTAAGCAAATCGGGCAGACGGTTACGTCTGCCCTTACTATTCCAGAGTTTGCTTAATTTATATCGGGTTTCCCACAAGGATGTAAGTTTAATATTATTTAGTGTAAGATAGTATTGTTTTTTTCGACAATATGCTTGTATAAAAATGTCAAGTAATATATAATATATCCAAGTTATCCAACATCCTACTTCTTTTTTGACAAAGTATGTGATGAATATTATAGAAGGGGGACGTCGGTATTGGGCAAAAAAAGCAAGGTTATTGTTAGGATTGGTGGAAGAGAATATGCTGTGAGGGGAACTGAGTCCGAGGAGTATATTCATAAAGTGGCTATTTATGTGGATAAAAAAATGAATGAGATATCTGCAAACCAACCACCCCTTAGTACTTCCATGCTAGCCATATTAACAGCTATTAATCTCGGAGATGAGGTAATAAAGCAGAAGGACCAAATACAAAACCTTAAAAATGAATTGAATGAGGCCAGGGAAATGATTAAAATGCTTGAAGGCGATAAGCAAAATATCTACGACATGACAAAAAAAATACGTGGCTGATGGTGGTATTTTGAGGTATTATGGTACCCTAATGCTTGTATATGTCTATTTTCAATCGCACACCGTCCAATAAAGCAAAAGTACCTCTTCTAATTCACTTTATTGAATTTAAAGGAATTCCTGCGAAGAATTTGTTGTATTTAGTTAGAAGAATGTATTATTGGGAAAAATATGCATATACTATGAGCATGTGGACGGTACAGGCGAAATTTAAAGGGAAATATTAGGGAAATAAAGGATTTATATCATAAACGCTGAATCTTATAATAAATGACAACTGAAGATCGCCTATTTGGCTTGTACTTTACGGATTTCATCACTGATCATATCCACTGACCACATTCATGGTAGGGAGAATTAAATAGATGGGGGATTTCTTGTGGAGGATAGACAAATGGACCAGGTGATTAGCAGTATAGAGAAAAATATTAAGAAGTGTGATATTCTAAACAATGTATTAAGAACTAAAATGGCAGGAGAAGCTATTGATTTCAATTGGTATTATAAGAGGGGTTACAGTGAAAAAGAGGTTTTAGTTGGTGTTGAATTAATTGATTTATACCTTAAATTGAGAAATTATTTAAGTAAAACCAATGATACCAGATAGTTTATAAACCTGTATAAATTCGCGGTGCATTTGTGCGCCTTTTTTTATGCAATATTTCAAGAGTTTCTGTTCTTGTTTTATGAAATGGGTTATATTGTTGAGAATAGGGGTAGATTTTAGGAGGGAATCAGTTTGGATCAAAGGACTCTTAGAGTATTGGAATATCATAAAATAATTTCATTATTGGAAGAATTTGTTCTATCGGACTTAGGTAAGGATTTGTTAAAAAATGTTACACCTTCATCCGACATTACCAAGATAAAGAATATGTTGGATGAGACAAGCCAAGCTTGTAGTGTAGTAAATTATAGTGGTTATTCGCCAATGGATATTTTCCCTGATATTCGGGATATCCTCCGAAAAGCAAAGGTGGGATCAATACTATCGGCAGGGGAACTCTTAAAAGTCGGGTCAGTATTAAAAGTATCCGGACGAGTGAAGGCTGATATAGGGAAATACCCAAAATCAGAGGATATACCACTTATAATTCAAAAGGTTAAGACCTTAATATTGAATAAGGATCTAATGGATGAGATTTTTCGATGTATCGAAGGCGAGGAAAGAGTTTCAGACTATGCAAGCAGGCAATTGGCCAATATCAGAAGGCGTATCACTAGAACCAATGAAAGAATCCG
>JAAYRX010000145.1 GCA_012518535.1 Clostridiales bacterium
CCCACTAGTAGGAGATTGGGATAATCAATATATTATACAGAAAATCGATTGAATCGATTGACATGTTCTCTCAAACAGATGTTTTAGAAAATGCCCCATAGACATCAATTCCATCAACTCGCCCCATCACGTATTAGGGAACAGGTCGAGCCTTTAAGGATGGTAAAATAATGTTTGGTGCACGATGACACGATTCTTGAACTATGACACGAAAGGCAGGGTGCAGAAAAACCTCTGGTGCATCATGACACGGGATGGTGCAAAAAAAAGCGTAGAAAGCGCCTCTTAAAACGTTGCGGCTTTTGCTCTGAAATACGAAAAAGCCCAGTATTACTGGACTTTTTCGCTTCTCGTCATTGTATCAATAACGATGTTTAGATATGGCGGAGAGAGAGGGATTCGAACCCTCGTTACGCTTTTGACGTAAACACGATTTCCAGTCGTGCACCTTCAGCCATCTCGGTCATCTCTCCAAGCTAGCTATACCGGATGATTAAAATCCAGTATAGCATAATATATAACTTAGTGTGTCAATAGAACGAATATCATTCTACTATATTTTATAACGGTTGTCAATATAACGGTGTAGGGAAATAATAACTTCTCCTGCATGGTGCTATCAGCTGTTATGGCATTGTTTTTCCATTATATTGCTTTATAAATTAAAGAATAGTAGAATAAAACCAGAAGTAGCACATATTGTTCTATCAAAGCTTGCGGATAGAAGATTATAAAACAGAAAATTGGTCAGATATGGAATCTTATATAGGGGGCGCCGGATGTGAGTTATAGTAGGTTTAAATTTACTGCCAGGGATGGGGCTATTATAAACGTTCATAAATGGGGGTTAGATGAAGGCCGGACAATTAAAGGAGTAGTACAGATATCCCATGGTATGGCCGAGTGGGCATACCGCTACGATTATTTTGCCAAGGCCTTGAACCGGGAGGGCTACATAGTATATGCCAACGACCATAGGGGGCATGGATTAACTGCTCCAAGTGTGGAGGATATAGGCTATATCTCTGATAATGATGGATTCATTGATATGGTAGAGGATATGCAGGAACTCAACCAGCAAATTAGAGAGGACCATCCCTCTTTACCTCTAGTATTATTCGGACATAGCATGGGCTCTTTTTTGAGCCAAAGATATATACAGCTTTATGGCAGTGATCTGGCCGGTGTAATACTGTCAGGAAGCAATGGAAAACAAGGGCCTGTTATAAATCTAGGTATTGCCCTGGCTTGTCTTGAGATGAGGTTTAAGGGCAGAAGGCATAGGAGCAGGCTGTTGGACCAACTATCCTTTGGTGCCTATAACAGGGCCTTTCCTGATAATCGGACCAGATTTGACTGGCTTTCCAGAGACCAAAAACAGGTAAATAGGTATATAGAGGATCCCTATTGTGGGGGCATCTTTACATCCTCCTTCTTTTATGATTTCTTAAGGGGCCTAAGAATGGTAACTAAGGGGAGATATCTTAAAACTGTTCCCCAAAACCTGCCAATATATATTCTTAGCGGTTCTATGGATCCTGTAGGTGGGTTTGGAAAAGGCCTTGAAGAACTGAAAGATATGTACATAACTCATGGATTAAAAGAGGTATCCCTGATACTCTATCCCGGGGGTAGACATGAGATGTTGAACGAAATTAATAGGGATGAAGTAATAGGGGATATAGTCAGTTGGCTGAATAAAACTCTAATTTGACATTTTCCATCTTACTTCTTATAATACTTGGAGTAGGATAATATTTATAGCGAAAAAATCAAATAATGATAATGTTACAAGGCTTCGGGATAAACTTATCTGTAAAAGCGTATTATAATGAAGCCTTTGTTTGTGCATATTAGTGACCGGCCGGTCGGTCGGATGCGTCTACATAAGTTGGGAGGAATTTAATGTTATCGAGACTAAGCGTAAAGAGACCCTATACCGTGGTGGTTGCGGTGATAATGATATTAATTTTGGGGGGCATATCCTTTGTTAACCTACAGACCGATCTATTGCCAAGTATAGATCTGCCCTATGCCCTGATTGTCACCAGTTATCCCGGGGCCAGTCCGGAGGAAGTGGAGATGGTGGTGACAAAGCCTATAGAACAGGTGGTCGCCACGGTGAGCAATATAAAAAATGTTAGCTCCGTATCCAGAGAAAACTCATCTATGGTAATACTGGAGTTTAACAACGATGTAAACATGGATTCTGCTACCATTGAAATAAATGGTATGTTGGATTTAATCAAGCCGGCATGGAGCGATACCGTAGGTACCCCAATGCTAATGCGATTAAATCCCGATATGCTCCCTATAATGATAGCATCTGTGGATGTAGAGGGTATGGATATTATCGAGATTTCACAGATGGTAAAGCAGGATATTATCCCGGAATTGGAAAGCATAACCGGGGTTGCATCCGTATCCGGAGAGGGGCTCCTGGAGGAAAAGATCGAGGTATTAATAAATGAGACTAAAATTGAAAGCCTTAACAAACGCATCCTGGACACGGTGGATTCAGAATTGTCTGAGGCTGAAGATAAGCTGGCTGATGCGAAAAAAGAGATAGAGGATGGAAAGGCAAAATTAGAGTCTGAAGAAAAGAAACAGATGGATAAGATATCCCAGGGTGAAAAGGCCTTGGCTGAAGCCAAAAAGCAAATTTCCCAAGGAGAAGCCCAGCTGGCTGCCGGTGAAATGGAATTGGAGAAGGCCCGGGAAGAACTTAAGGTGCAACTAGGCGAACTCAACGACAAAGAAAGGGAGCTCGGTACCCTATTGGGGATTTTAGAGGGCCTTGAAAATAATTTACCACAAATGAAGGAAGGGGAGCTCAAAGAAGCACTGCTGACATTGATAAAGGAGCTACCTGAGGAGATAAAGGAAGGAATAGAACCCGGGTTATCGGAAATGGAAAGAAGGCTCCTGGAGGGTGGTAGATTAAGACGTCAGGAGATAGAACAGGCTTTCGCAGGGCTAAAGAAGGAGATGAATGACGGCCTTCAACTAATCATCGGGGGCAAGGCTCAAATTCAAGCTGGATTAGAAGAAATATCAGTCAAGAAGCAGGAACTGGTTGATCAAAAGATGCTGCTTTCTTCAAAGAAGGATGAACTTGCTTCCAAAGAGCAGGAAGTAGCCGCAGGTAGACTGCTTTTGACCATGGAAATGGATAAGGCCAGAACCAAGCTGGAGGATGGAGAAGCGACCCTGAATGAAAAATTGGAGGAATTTGAATCCGCTAAAGAGGAGGCCTTTAAGAAGGCTTCCCTGGACGGAGTTATAACCAGGGAAATGATCTCCGGTATCCTGGCAGCACAAAACTTTTCCATGCCGGCCGGCTCAATTAATGTAGACGGTAACGACTATCTGGTTAAGGTGGGGGATAAGATCCAGGATGTTGATGAGCTGGAGAATCTGCTTCTCTTTGATACAGGGGAAGAAGCCATAGGGAAAATATTCCTCAAGGACACTGCTGATATATCAAAAGTTGATAATTCCAAGGAGACCTATGCCAAAGTAAATGGAAACGATGCAGTTATGCTGACCTTCCAGAAGCAGAGCAACTTCTCTACAGCAGAAGTTGCCGGGAGTATAAGAGAAAAGGCTGCTGAACTGTCCAAGAAGCATTCGGGTCTTAACATAACAGCCCTTATGGATCAGGGTGTTTATATAGATATCGTGGTGGATTCCGTTCTGGACAATGTAATTTACGGTGGTTTACTGGCTATTTTGGTCCTTATATTATTCTTAAAGGACATAAAACCCACCATTGTAATAGCTGTATCCATACCTATAAGTCTGATATTTGCTATCGCCATGATGTATTTTACGGGAGTAACCATAAACATCATATCCTTGGGGGGTTTAGCCCTTGGGGTTGGTATGTTGGTGGATAACTCCATAGTCGTTATAGAAAACATTGTCCGCCTGAGAAATGAGGGTATGTCGGCAAAGGATGCATCCATAGAGGGTGCCAGGGAAATTGCACCGGCTATCACCTCTTCCACCCTGACCACCGTATGCGTCTTCTTACCCATAGTTTTTGTTAAGGGTATATCCAGACAGATATTTGTAGATATGGGCCTTACCATAGCTTATTCCCTACTTGCCAGCCTGATAGTGGCTCTTACCCTGGTTCCGGCTATGGCATCCAATATGC
>JAAYRX010000146.1 GCA_012518535.1 Clostridiales bacterium
ATAATGGCTATTGACCGCTCTTTAACTTTGTAAGAGTGACGTCATCGTTGAAGTTTCAAAAAATCTATTTTAGCTTTTATATAACCAACGCTTATGGTAATGTGTTTTTTGAAACTTCTCTCCTTCCGACATTGATTTGGAGAAAACTAAGGCTTATTCCATTTGAAAAGCCTACCGCTTCCAATCCGGCGTCCTGCTTAAAGCCACGGCTTTTCTGCATTACATACGCCAAGTTTTCTTAACCAAATCAATGAAGTCATTCGCTTGTCAATAGCACATTATGCTTACTGTTACGCAAACTATTTCAGTTAGCATATATTATGACATTTTATATATTAGTATTGTTACAAAGGAGGATGGATTTGTGGAGGCAGATTCCAACGACCCAAAAGAAAGACCTCTAAGGCAGCTTCCCGATGTGATTTGGAAGCAGCCGGAATAAACCATCCTCCTATTATATAAACAAGTAATTAGCAATAGACTAAAAGGATAATTTGGTAGTCGTTAAGGAAACGATTTTAAGGAGGTTTTTGAAATGAAAAGAATCCTATCCCTGGGCATGGCCCTTATGCTACTCCTCTTGTTCCCCCTGACCGCTCTGGCGGACGCCGAGGATATCGTTGTAAGTCTGGGCGGAGATCTGAACGAGAGCCAGCAGAATGAGATGCTAAAGCTATTCGGAGTAGACAGGGACGAAGTCAGAATACTGACGGTCACCATCGACGAGGAGAGGCAGTATTTAGGAGGCCTGGTGTCCGATGATAAGATAGGAAAGAGGACCATCTCATCGGCCTATGTAGAGCTCCTGGATAAGGGCGAGGGTATCGATGTTCAAACCCATAATATAACCTGGGTTACCCGAGAAATGTATGCCAACGCCCTGGTGACGGCAGGTGTGGAAAACGCCAAGGTCATAGCCGCAGCCCCCTTCAAGGTATCAGGGACCGGCGCTCTTACAGGGATCATGAAGGCCTTCGAAGTGGTGTCCGGCAAGGAGCTGGATGAGGAAGCCAAGGAGGCCGCCAACGAAGAGCTGGTCACCACCGGCGAGCTGGGTGAGGTAATAGGTAAGGAAGAAGCCGCTGCCCTGATAAAGGAGATCAAGGAAAAGATCGCAGAGCTCAAGGTCAAGGACGAAGGCGATATCCGAAAGATAGTAATCGAAATATCCGCCAACCTGAATATAAACCTTACGGATGCACAGATAGACCAGATCGTGAATCTGATGAAGAAGATCAGCAATCTGGATCTGAATGTAGAAAAGATTGCGGGCCAGATAGAGAAGATCGCCGGCAGCCTGGATGACGTTAAAAAGGTAGTCAGCGAGAACAAGGGCATTATAAAGAAGATATTGGAAGCCATAGAAAAGTTCTTTGCCTGGATACGCAGCCTGCTGGGCTGATGGTCTGAATTAACCTAAACATATCCCTGATCTTACCCGGGTCAGGGATTTTTGTTTGGGTTTTTGGAACTAGTTTAATTATATAACGTATTATGTTATAATCATCCATGTTAGGAATGACCGTAATAAACCAAAACATCCAGGAGGTGTACTTATTGTTCAAATGGTTTAAGGACGAGATTCAAGGCATAAAGGACAGGGATCCCGCCGCCAGGTCTGCACTGGAGGTTTTCTTGTGTTATCCCGGTTTTCATGCTATTATCTTTTATAAGATAGCCCACTGGCTCCACAATCACCATCTAAAGCTCTTGGCCAGGATGATCTCCCAATTTGCCAGATTCTTGACGGGGATAGAGATCCATCCCGGGGCCACCATAGGCAAAAGACTCTTTATCGACCATGGTATGGGAGTAGTCATAGGGGAGACCACCAGGATAGGTGACAACGTCACCATCTACCAGGGAGCAACCCTGGGTGGTACCGGCAAGGATTCCGGCAAGCGCCACCCCACCATCGGCAACGGAGTGGTCATCAGCGCAGGGGCCAAGGTCCTGGGGCCCTTCACTGTGGGGGACAACAGCAAGATCGGGGCAGGAGCCGTGGTACTGAAGGAGGTCCCGCCCAACTGCACCGTGGTCGGTGTACCGGGTCGGGTAGTGAGAAAGGACAATGTTCCCGTACCCAAGGATCCCAAGATTAGGACAATCGATTGCGATCAGGTGGATCTGGACCAGGTAAGGCTCCCGGATCCCGTAGAAGATGCTATCTGCTGTATTGTAAAGAGGCTCACCAAGATAGAGGCGCAGCTGAAAGAACTGGAGGAAGTCAGACAAAATGAAGTTGTATAATACTCTAACCAGAAAGAAAGAGGACTTTATACCAATACACGAAAACGAGGTAAGGATGTATTGCTGTGGACCTACGGTGTACAACTATTTTCACGTAGGCAATGCCCGCCCCTTTATCATCTTTGACGTCTTCAGGCGATATATGGAGTACAAGGGTTACAAGGTAACCTATGTCCAGAACTTCACCGATATTGACGACAAGATGATCCAAAGGGCAAATGAAGAGAAAATCACTGTAGCAGAGCTGGCAGAGAGATTTATTGAGGAATACTTTAAAGACGCCGACGGCCTTGGAATAGAGAGGGCCACCGTCTACCCCAGGGCTACGCAGCATATAGACGAAATGGTAGCCTTTATAGAAGATCTCATAGAAAAGGGACTGGCCTATGAGATAGACGGGGATGTATGGTATGATACCTCGGCCTTTGACGACTATGGGAAGCTATCCAGGCAGGACCTTGAGGAGCTGGAGGCCGGGGCCAGGGTGGACCCCAATGAAAAGAAACGCAATCCCATGGACTTTGCCCTGTGGAAGGCCCAAAAGCCCGGTGAACCGGCCTGGGACAGTCCCTGGGGAAAGGGCAGGCCCGGATGGCATATAGAATGCTCCGTCATGTCCTCCAAGTACCTGGGTGAAACCATAGATATCCATGCCGGGGGTCAGGATCTGATCTTCCCCCACCATGAAAACGAAATCGCCCAAAGTGAGGGGTTATCCGGAAAACCCTTTGCCAACTATTGGATCCACAACGGCTATATAAACGTGGACAACAGGAAGATGTCCAAGTCCCTGGGTAACTTCTTTACGGTTCGTGATATCTCCGAGAAGTATGATCTTGAGATAGTCAGACTCTTTATGTTGTCTGCTCACTATAGAAGCCCTGTAAACTTCAGTCATGAGCTTTTGGATCAGGCCAAAAGTGCCCTGGAGCGTCTGTACAACGCCAGGAACAACCTGTTATACCTCCTCGACATGGCAGAGGACAGGGATTTATCCGACGAGGAACAGAAGCTCCATGACCAGACCGGGGATTACATCCGGGATTTTGAAAGTGCCATGGAGGACGATATCAATACCGCCGATGCTCTGTCGGTGATCTTTGATTTAGTCAGGGATGCCAATACCCACCTAAGGGCCGAAAGTCCCAAGGGACTTATAGAAGAATTCTATAATACCTTTAAGACCCTGACGGATATTATGGGTATAGTCCAGAAGGAACAGGAAAAGTCCCTGGATCAGGAGATAGAGGAACTGATCGAAAAGAGGCAGCAGGCAAGAGCCGCCAAGGACTGGGCCACCGCCGACAAGATCCGGGA